>NZ_CP015363.1:1522452-1826943 GCF_002078355.1 Ferroplasma acidiphilum
TCCTCGTATATAATTTTCTTTCTCTCATTTTCCGGTGCCCTGTCGGAAAGTATTTTTGTATCATCTTCATATCCGGGGTTTCCATCCACAATATTAATATTTTTCTTGCCTGCCATCATAATTTGCATGACTTTCGGGAGCCTTGGCTCATTTATTTCCTGTGCCACAGAAACCACTGCCGGGAGGCCTGTTTCAACTGTAACGTCTTCATTTTCTGATTCCACTGTAACGTTTGCTATTTTATCCTTGACTTCTATATTAATAGCATTTGTTATTACATTTAAATCCAGTTCAGAAGCCAGCAAGCCTGCTAGAAGCCCGGAATAGGAATCGGATGACTGGTCTCCCAGAATAATAATGTCGTATTTTGCCTTTTTCAGCTCGGCGGCGATAACACCGGCGGTAACCAATGGGTCTGATTTCTGGTATCCTTTTATAACTGTGCCTTCATCCACGCCCATTGCATATGCTTCTTTCATTGTGGATGTTGATTTTTCAGTTCCAAAAATAAACCCTGTGACCTTCCCACTGTATTTTTCCTTTAACTGAACTGCCGCTTCGATAGCGTTTTTGCTCAGAATGTCCATTTTCAATGGGAGGTTGTCCATGATTGGCTCATTTTCGTCGTTCAGTTTGATCTGGTCCATATCGACCGTTTGCTTAACAAGGACTGCAATATCCATAATAGCCCATATTAAAACCCTATTTAATTTTTTCAATGTAGGAAATAACGCCTGTATACCATTATACATATTTCCTGAATTTTCAATATAATATTGGATGTTCATAGTATTTTATCCTAATTTATGGAAAAATACTGCCATTTTTATGGTTGGATATGAGAATTATATTTCATAAAAGATTAATTATTTTTCAAGGTTTGCCCTGAATTCAGAAGATCTTCTTTCTATTATCGCTGTAATTTCATTGATGTCTTCCTCTTTCAGCATGAAATTTTTATTTATGGTTTTATTTTTATCAATAACTCCCATTGTAAAACTACCGAATATATAACCCTTGAGAAATGAGATAAATTCATCTTCATTTTTAAAATTCCATAATTTATATGCTTCCTTTGAATTAATTTCTATTTCATCTATAAATTTTTCCAGGTCTCCTCTTTCCATAGATTTTAATGCCATAAATATAACAATATATAATAGAATAAATATTTTTTGTGATTTAAGGAATTTAATCTATAATTATAAATATTATAGATCACATTTTCCAGTTGGGCATGCGGGGTCGAAGGTTGCGCCGAGCTTCAGAAGTTTGTCTGGCATTTTCATTGTCAGGTCAATCTTGTGCTCTTCATCACTTTTTTTCTGGTTTGTGCCTGCATATAATACCTGCTGTGATTTGCTCCTGTCACGGTATACTGTAATTCCCTTGCAATGCAATTCCTTTGCCAGGCGGTATGATTTCGCAATATCTTCCCTTGTCGCATCAAATGGAAGGTTAATTGTTTTTGATACCCCAGAGTCACAGTATTTCTGGAATGTTGCCTGCATAAGCACGTGCCAGTCCGGGTCGATCTCCTGTGCAGTAATGAATAGATTTTTTACATCTTCCGGGAGATCCAGATTGCCGAGCTTTCCGGTTTCCGCTATCTTTTCCATTAACTCCTGTGTCCAGAGATTTCTGGATTTCAGGGCATTTTCAAGCAGTGGGTTCACTTCCAGCAATTCCTGCCCATTCAATACATGCCTTACAAATGCAAGGGCAAATAGTGGCTCTATGGATGAGGAGCATCCGGCTATTATGGATATTGTCCCGGTAGGTGCTATTGTTGTAGTTGTTGAATTTCTCATTTTTATGCCTTTTTCCTCATACTCTGATCCATACCATCCAGGAAATACGCCCCTTTCCGCTGCAAGCTTCTGTGATTCCATATGCGACTCGTCATTAAGGGTTTTCATCACATTCTCTGCAAATTCCAGGGCTTCATTGCTGTTATATGGTATTCCAAGCATTATAAGCGCATCGGCAAATCCCATTATGCCAAGACCTATTTTCCTTGTTTTCCTTGTCATATTTTTTATTGATTCAACAGGGAATTTGTTGGCGTCTACCACATTTTCCAGGAATCTTGTTGCCACATCAATGGTTTCCCTATACCTTTCATAGTTAAATTTTCCATCCTCGACAAATTTTGCAAGATTTATTGAGCCAAGGTTACATGATTCGTAAGGCAAAAGCGGCTGTTCACCACAGTTGTGCACTACTATTCCGTTAGCTACAAATGAATGTGTAGAGGGTTCAACCAAATCGTATACATCTTCCCTGCCTACGTATTCAATTTTATCAACACGGGCTAACCAGGAAGGCTTTACTGGAGCTTTTTTGTAGCTATTTACAGCCCCATTAAGCTTGCTGTTCTTCCTTTCCGATATAAAGCCTATAGAATCTGCATATTTTATCAGATTTTCAGCAGATATGTTTAATTCGTGGAAATCCTGTGTCGCATATAGCCTCATCTCCCTGTTTGAATCGGGCAACATTCTCATTCCGGCTTTTTTACGATTCTGATATATCCTGCTGTATATGCCAAAGTTAAGCAGCAGCATCTGAACCTGTTTTAACAGGTTTAAGCTGATTGATCCTAGCCTGACAGAATGCCTGGATTTTTGCCCGGAATATACAGTGCCATCTGCTTCGAATAAAGCCTGTAAAAAGCCTCTTTGCAGTTCCATGCTCCCTGCAAATACCTTATCAGGAACATTTAACTTTTCTTCTATTAGATCGTATTCAGAGGCAAATTCCTTTAATCTTTCCGATGCAATTGTTATGCAATTTCTACTTTCAATATTTACCATTCCCACATTATATTCCCGATTGTTTGTAGCAGGCCTTACTATATCATTTACATATTTTCTAAAGGTGTCGGCAAACACACGATCCTGGCTGTAAAAATTCAGAACAGCACGGTCATTGTTATTCCCATTGTTGATATGGCCATCGCCAACAAGCCAGCCAAGAACTCTGCCTTCTTCCAGTGTGCCAGAGCTGCCAAAGGAACCTCCTTCATTTAATATCCTTATTTTTTCATTCTCTTTCAGGTTCAAAGCCTCTGTCCAGCCATTCTTTTCGCTGTATATTTTATGATCTCCTGTAACTTTTATTTCAAAGCCTTCCTTTGTCTGTATTTTATATATATCCTTAAACCCTGTATATATAACATTTGAGGATGGCTTAAATTCGCCGCCAAATCTTCCATCTATTTTTACATTCAGCGGGTTTCCTTCTTCGTATAGTTGCCTGGCCTTTTTTACCCCTTCAGATGTAAATATTTTTGTATCCCCTGTAACGCATGGGTTGGTTGATTCGATATATCCTATGTTTTTTACGGGATTTTTCTTATTGATTTCGTCAAGGAATATCATACCTGGATCTGCTGTTAACCATGCATGGTCAATGATAGAATTCCAGAGTGTAGTTGCCTTCACCCTGCCTGTAACCTTTCCATCTCTTGGATTTATAAGGTCTACATTCTCATCATTGTCCAGTTTTTCGAAGAATTCGTCATTGACGCCAACCGATATATTGAAGTTGCTGAGAATTTTGTTTTCTACATCTTTGCTATTTATGAAATCCATTATATTCGGATGGTTGTAGTTCAATATGCCCATATTGGCTCCCCTTCTCTTTCCGCCCTGTTTTATAACATCAGTGGTAACATCGAATATTCTCATAAATGATACAGGCCCGGAGGCTACACCCTTTGTTGAGGCAACTATGTCGTCACTTGCCCTGAGGCGGCTGAATGAGAAACCGGTACCTCCTCCAGATTTATGTATTTCCGCTGTGGCTTTAAGTGTATCAAAAATTGAATCTATGCTGTCATCAACAGGTAGAACGAAACAGGCGCTCAATTGCCCCAGTGGCCCTCCTGCGTTCATAAGTGTGGGTGAATTCGGGACATATTCAAGTTTGATCATCATGTTTTCAAACTTTTCAATCCAGTAATTTATCATATTCTTCTTTGTTTTGATAAAATCTATAAATTCAGTGTAGGTGCCATCAATGGCCTTTTCCTTTTTCAGTTCATTGAATGCCCTTTGAAGCTCCTCATCCTGGGTTTTGGTTATACCTGTATATACAGTTCCCTTCTCATTTAATTTTCCAGTTTTTCTGTATGATATATAATCATAAAGACCCTGTATTATCCCCAGATGCACTGCAACCCTGTGGAACATCTGTTTGGGAGTTTCAATTATCTTGCCCTCTGAATCCTTGAACAGGTATCTGGCTTCAAGTACCTTAACGGCATTTAAGCTCAGTTTCAGGTCATCTTTGACGCCGATAAATTCTTTTTCCTGCCTTATTGTGTTTCTCTTTTCCCTGTAGAGGATATACGCTTTTGCTGCTGCGATATAAGAAACGTCGTTTATCCTGCGTGTCATTAAAACTTTTTCAACAGTATCCTGTATTAACTCAACTGTTGGCACTTCTGAAGAAGTTTCAAGTTCCTGTGCAACATAGTCTGCAAGCTTATTTGCTTCTTCCATGGACCCGATTTTCACGGAGAGCATGGCTTTGAATATGGCCATCGCTATTTTTTTCTTATCGAAGGGCACGCTGGATCCGTCTCTTTTAATTACTGTATTTAAAACCTTATTCATCTTGCATCACGAGTGTAAGAACAAAAGCACATGAATAGACTTAAAGTTTTTTTTTACTGGATATGTTATCATAGTAAAAGACTATGTTACCCATATTGAATAAATATATTTGAGCTAATTAGGTAATAAATAAAATATATAGTTATTATAAAAGTATATACATTTATCCATAATAAAAAGGGTAATGTTTTTGAAACAATGATTTATAACATATAATGGATCTTGATGAATATATATCCAGGTTGAAGAGTTCTTCAGCAACACCAGGAGGCGGCTCCGCATCTGCCATATCATCCATATTCGCTGCGTCGCTTAATTCTATGGCAGCATTGCTTTCTACCGGGAAGCCTAAATTGTCAGCATATGAAAATGATTTCAAACAGATATCTGAAGAATCAGACAATATTATTGAAAAGTTAAAAATCCTCAGCAATGAAGATGAAAAATCATTTCAGGGCATTATGGATGCATTGCATATGGATAAGGCCGATAAAAACAGGAGAACTGCAATAGATATGGCAATTCAAAATAGCATCGGGGTGTCTTGGGACATTGCCAGAATTTCTATACATAATATGGAAAATGCACTTTACCTCTGTGAACATGGAAACAGAAATTTAATCACAGATTCTATAACAGCAGCATATATGGCATACGCCACAGTGCATACATCATTAAACAACATAAAAATAAACCTGAAGTTCCAGAAATCCGTGGATTTTAAGGCTGAAGAGCTGTTAAAACTCAAATTTTTTATGGAAGCTGTGGAGTTTGTTATGGAAAAAGTTAAAAAAATAGAAAGTTCAGTTATTCCCTGAACAAAAATTTTTACTATATAATTGTTATTATCACACAATGTTACAGGATATACAGGAAATTTTGAAAAGTTTAGGAATAAATGATTACGAATTATATGGAAAATATGCCGCAAAAATTGGCATTTCAAACTGCAATGGTGGAAAACGCCATGGAAAACTGATACTTATGACTGCAATGACGCCCACGCCTGCAGGTGAAGGCAAAACAACAACTGCAATAGGACTTGCCCAGGCATTGAAAAAATTAGGCAAAAATGCTGGTATTGCAATACGTGAGCCTTCACTTGGCCCGTGCTTCGGTGTTAAGGGAGGGGCAACAGGCGGTGGCAAATCCACAGTGGAACCCTCAGATAAAATTAACCTTATATTTACAGGGGATTTCCCCGCAATTTCGGCTGCGCATAATTTACTATCTGCAATGATTAACAATCATATATATTTCGGCAATGAACTTGGCATTGACCCTAAAAAAATAACCTTTCCAAGGACTGTGGATATGGATGACCGGTCCTTAAGATCAATAATAGTGGGAAATGGAGGAAAAAGCAATGGGGTTCTGGCAAATGATTCCTTTGTAATTACAGCGGCATCCGAGATAATGGCAATAATGGCACTTTCGAAAAGTTTCCAGGATCTGAAGAACAGACTGGGAAATATAATAATAGGATATACGCCAAATAATCGCCCTGTCTTTGCTAGGGATATAAAGGCAAACGGCGCTATGGCAGCGTTGCTGGCTGACGCACTGAAGCCAAATATTGCTCAGAGCGTGGAAAATGTGCCAGCAATTATACACACAGGGCCATTTGGAAATATTGCCCATGGAACTTCAAGCATCCTTGGAGATTATGCAGCACTGAATATGTTTGAATATACTGTTACTGAGGCAGGATTTGGATCAGACCTTGGCTTTGAAAAATTCATGGATATAGTAACAAGGGAGGCAGAATTGCCGGTAAACGCTGTGGTTATTGTCGCTACAATCAGGGCTATAAAGCACCATGGCAATGCGGAAAATATAGATTCTGAAAACCTACCTGCTATTGAAAAGGGTATTGGTAACCTCCTTGCACACGTTAAAAATGTGAGGAATTTCGGGATTGAGCCTGTTGTTGCATTGAATATCCACCCCCTGGACACCGAACAGGAAATTAAAAAAGTATGCGGGCTGCTTGATTCTGCCGGAATAAAATATGCTGAATCAAGGGTATATTCCAGTGGAGGGGAAGGTGGCGTTGACCTTGCCAGAAAAGTCCTGGAATCTATAGGTGAAAATAAGATTAATTATGCATACAGCATGGATGATCCCATAAAAGCCAAGATTGAAAAGATAGCTAAAACAGTTTACGGCGCAGATGGGGTAGAATATTCAAAAGAAGCACTTATGGATATTAAACACGCAGAACGTAACGGCTTTTCCTCATTCTATGTATGCATGGCAAAGACACAATCTTCGTTATCCGACAATCCATCTTTGATAAATGTACCTGTAAATTTCAAAGTAAAGGTGAATTCTGTGTCTATAAATGCCGGGTCAAAGTTCATAATACCAATACTGGGAAGCATAATGACAATGCCAGGGTTGCCACGCCATCCTGCAGCCGAGAACATCGATATAGATGATAAAGGAGTTATCACAGGTCTGTCATGAATATTCAAATAGTCAACTACTTAAAGTTTATTTAGGCATACCTAATTATCAGGAATGGAAAGACAGGTAAAGAAAAAGCCTGTTGCTAATGCATATTACATTTCAATCGGCGCCATTAGCATTTTCGTTGCAAGCTACAATATAGCTATAATATCTGTAGCACTAAAACCCATAGAAAATGCATTTCAAACCGGCACCGGTATAGTATATCTTCTGGGTGCATTGATATTTGTTGGCGCCATGATAGGTGCGATAATAAGTGGGGTATTTTCTGACAGGTTTGGCAGGGTCAGCATACTTACAATAGATATAGTAACGTTTATAGGTGCAGGCATCGGGAGTGCATTATCCACCAATATCGCAATGCTGATGTTTTTCCGGACACTGGTAGGAGTTGGTGTTGGAATTGATTATGTTGTAATTTTCACATATATTTCTGAGATTCTTGCCACAAAAAATTCTACAAGGAATTTAGCCCTGATAATGTTCTTTGCCAATTTTGGAATATTATTTTCTTACCTCATAGGAGGAACGTTGTTGACTCTTGGATCTACAGGCTGGAGATATGCACTGCTCTCCGGAGCCATATTGGCAATAGTCCCCCTGATTATGAGAAGCAGGCTCAAGGAATCCACCCTATGGAAATTTAAGAGAATAAAGTCTATAAAAACCATATTAAAAGATGTAACGTCAAGGGAAAACAGAAAATATCTTTACAGATTTTCCATTCCATGGTTCCTTTACCAGATTGGGGACCAGAGCCTTACGATGTTTCTGCCATTTATACTTATATCTGCACTGGGTATTTCTGTAGTCAGCGGGGCGTTTTCGGCTGTGCTTGTCAAAGCATTTACCATACCTGCATCAATAGTAGCATTTTTAATCATACAGAGGCTTGGAACAAGAAAACTCCAGGCTACTGGATTTATTATAAGGTCAGTATTTCTCGGGATACTTGGGTTCGGCCTATATTTCGCATTAAGGTTTACCGGAATAGAAATTATAATACTTCTGGGATTTGCATTCTTCTTCGGTTCCATGGGGCCGGATAAGACCACAGTAATAATGCCAGTTGAAAAATATGACGAATCGATTCGTGGTTCAGGGCAGGGATTCAATGAAATGGCCGGGAGATTTGGCGGGCTTATAGGTATCCTTGCATTTGCCCTCTTCGGGATGGCGGGCATAGACATAGGGCTTATATTTCTATCCATCACGTGTATTCTCGGATTCATAATAACGGTTATATGCCGAGATAAAAATATAGTGGAAAATATTTCTAAAAATGCAAAGGAAGAATACTATGCCAGGACAAAGTAAACATCATTTACAATGAAAACCTGAATTTCCTTACTGTTATTCATCGATTTAATCAATTTTATAAAATTTAACTAAATTATTAAATATCTCATCGTTACCAGCAAGGATTTTGCCATTTCGTATATCCTATTTATTGTGAAAACACGTGGTTCTATATCAATTGGCATATAAGGGTCCATGAATTCTATTTCACTTCTGGTTGAATCTGTAATTATTATAACATCGTCATCTGAAAATGGAGTATAATCTCTTCTGGCAAGAGAACCAATCAAAATTGTTAACAATGAACCTTTTTTAATTGAATTATTTCCATATTCAACAAGTTTTTCAAAAATAAAAGGGTAATTAATTTCGTATGTTCTTGTTGCAGAATTCGAATATTTCCTTTGCATAATTTAAACACCTCTTTGCGTCTTCTATTGAGTAGTACTCAAACGGGGACCCCTCAGTATAATAATCCGGGTATCTTGAACCTATATACACTCTATCGAGTTCCATTGCTTTGTCAGCTAGACTCTTATCTATATCAAATTCTGTAAGTTGCAACAGCATCCTTGATACAGAATGGCTCCATATTTCCTTATTTATTGAATGGTACAAGGCTATCACTGCTTTCTCAGCAGATTGCTGGGATGCAAAGCAAGCCCATTCGTATTTTTCATTATTTAATGAGCCTTCAGCCTCTTCGAGATCCCTTTTAGCCTGTTTTAGCCAATCCATCGATCTTGATGGCATTTATTTACTATAATTAAAGTCTTTATTAGCATTTCTATGATTTTGTGGTTCTTAAATTTCTGTTTTTATGTAAATTTATTTTCTTATGGAAATTATCAAGGTTCTTTTTCGGTAGTACATATAATTTGTATAAAATTCTGTAGAAACTAAAGAATATTAGAAATTATGTTCGTCTACTCAACAACATTTTCCGGTGAATTTTATAGTTTAGTAGCTGCCGCTGCCTATACAATCATAGGAACTGCTATAATTCTAGGTAATCCATAATGTATACATTATAACAGTTATTTACCTACTGTATGCAACATTTGCATTTACCAGTTTCCCTGCCTTGTTCGCCTACGTTGCACTGACAATACCGCAGAAATTTTGCACCAGGCCCAACGCACTTGTATGTAATTTTGGCAATATAGTTGGGGATCTATAGACATTGCAATAGTAACAATCCTGCTCTATGCCCATGTGGCACTTTACACATCGCTGCTTGTAATGCTAATATTCTCTGTCATTCTATAATTATGCTCCCATCAAAAATGAAGCAGAAAGAACTGGCATCATGGATTTGAAAAGTTAATTTTATAAATTTATTAGCCTTTACAAATTTCTGAACAGGTAACCTCCAATCATTCGGAAAATGAATTGACATAGCATCGTATATAACATTTAAAAATTGGAAACTGTCATGTATATATGATAACAGAAAGTTCTAAAATTTAACATATGAAAGTAAATATTACAATAAAAAACAATATCACTGAAAATATCAGGAGTTCCCGGTAGCAGATTACCGGTTTATACGGCGCCGGTTTTTAAGGTACTGTTCTATAGAACCTGCAATAAGAAACGATATGGCCAAAAATATTAATGTTAAGTCTATAACATCGAATATAAAGGTTTTCTGAATGGATAAAGGGATAGTGTTAAATATTGTAAGTGCGTTCAAACCTGTAAACGATAACATCAACATCACAAAAATCTCCTGGTATTTATTATTAAAATGGTATTTTATCATGCTATATTACCCTCATATAATGTCACTCTATGTGAGCCGTATTCGTTATAACTATTAGGCACGGCACTTGCAGGAGCATTAATCCAGGTATATGGAACAAACCATGCATGTGCTTCATAGAAATATACTCCATTGTTTCCTCCCTCTTCATCAAAAAATGCGATCGTAGCGGCTCCTATCACCGCTATTGCTGCTAAAGCTCCCATTGAACCGATTCCGCTTAATGCGCCTATAGCACCTATATATGTTATTAAGACTTCTGTATTACTCTCACTAAATGCACATGCCCATCCAGAAGGGCCAGTACTCCTTGTTGCGTAAAGATCAATATATACATCACTACTAATTCCTTTAACTGATGCTTTATTGACATTATGATTTAGTATAGTTATGTTATAATTTCCGGATTTTGAATATAATGGTATCACACTATAATTGTAATTATTACCATGCGTATTATTTACCAATAACGATTCATGGAATAACTGACCGTTTTTATATATATGTAATAATTCTCCAGTTACATTATCTGTGCCATTATAAAACGTGTAAGACATTGTTAATACTGTATTATTAGAAACATCGGTAACGGCGTTAACGTCATTAGCATTATTAAATACCTTTGTATGGCTTACATTATGGAAATCTTTAAAATCATATTTATTTAAATAGTAATTTAACTCCGGTATATGTGTTTTATCAACAGTATTATTTTCGTGGTTAAAATATATTAAGCCCATAAATCCACTCATCATCATAATTGTAGCAAGCAATAGTGCGACCATAATTTTTCTATTTTCACGCTTTACCATAATAATAATATTATTAATTAATATATAAATTTTTCTACATAAACTATGGCAATTATTGACTGTATATAATAATTTTGAATTTGTTATAGGGATTAGAGAAATACTGGATTTACAATATAATGGGTCCAATAACAATTGGGGTATACAGAAAAATATTTCAAAGTACTGGAATTTCCAGTTCCTACATCCTAATCGGGCAGACACTCAATGATGGCCATAGTACATAAACTATTGTGTGTGATAGATAGAATACCTTACAGACCTATCATTTATAAAGAATTAAAAATATAGTAAAAAATATTTCAAAGGAATTAAATAAAGAATTTTATTCTAAAACAAAGTAAACATCGTTTACAGTAAAATCCTGGAATTTTTTGAATTTTGCAATTATATCCATCCCGATTTTAATTTTGCCGGTATCATCTGCATAAAGCCTAGACATAAAAAGGGAATCTATCCCTGGAAACTCAACAAGGACAAGCGTAAATGGCACATCGTTCCGGAAGCTTTCCCCGGAGTAGTAGCATGTCGTGAATGAATGTATTTTGCCCTTCAGGGGAAGTTCTATGTCCTCTGTTTCTGCACCACAATACATGCAGTATTTCCTGTATGTCCCGTATTTATATCCACATTCCGGGCATCTGGAACCCAGAAGCTTATTTTTTCCCAGGGCTATGAAAAATGGCGAATCCTGGGCATAACTGTGCCTGTATTCAGTATTATAATTCCATTCAACAACTGCAGGGTCTATCTTCATAAGTTTTTTTCCTGCCATTTAAACCGCCTCCATTATTGTAACCGCTTCATATGCCCCTGTTCCAGCATGGCTATGGATTAGCCCACGGGAAGGGGGCTTAACCTGAAGCTTTCCGTTACCCATGTGTTTTTGCATAGAACCCTGGAGCTGCCAGAAAGCGTATACTGCCTGCATTATCCCGGTTGCGCCTATGGCATGCCCGGATGCCTGGAGCCCTCCTTCCATATTCACTGGCAGGCTGCCATCCAGTTCAGGATTGCCCTCCTCTATAAATTTGCCTCCTTTGCCATAGGGGCAGAATCCCATATCCTCATATGCCTGTATTTCGGCAGATGTGTATGCATCGTAAAGTTCAGCGAAATCTATTTCCTTTTCCGGATTTTTTATGCCAATTCTGTCATATGCCATTTTAGCTGCTAGCCTGCCGGCCCTGAAGGAATGGACGCCTGGATATTTAAGTCCTCTGTACATTGCGCTGTTTTCATTCGGGAGCAGGGGGACATCACCGAATGGCCTGTCTGCCAGCCTCATAGTATCGCTTGATGATCCTATGGCACTTATGAGTACCGGTTTTCCGGAAAATGATTTTGCAACTTCCTCTGATGCCAGTATAGCGCAGGCAGCACCATCCGACATCAGGCAGATATCCAGCATCCTCAATGGGGTGGAAACAACAGGAGATTTTAATACATCATCTACTGTAATATTCATAGGTGCCTGTGCAAATGGGTTATTGATGGCATTTCGGTGGTTTTTTACCGATACCATTGCCATCTGTTCCTCTGTGGTACCGAATTCATACATATGCCTTGTTGCCATTAAAGCGTAATATGCGGTATAGAAACCTCCCAGTGGATAATCGAAATTTGCATCGCTTCCCAGAGCTATTATATCGTTTCCCCTCCAGGTTCCAACATGTGACATGTTTTCAAAGCCATATGCAAGGCATGTGTCCATATTCCCCGAAGCGATTTCTTCATAGGCGGTTTGAAATGCAAGCCCCCCTGTGGCTCCACCGCCTTCGATTCTCTTGGATGGCTTTCCTGCAAGCCCGATAAAGTCATTTGACATGGCACCTGCTATTAACTGCCCCTGTAGATGGTCAGAGAAGTATGCAGATACCGAACCATCTATGTCTTTTACACTCATGCCTGCATCCTTTAATGCGTAATCAAAAGATTTTTTGACATTAAGCCTGAAATCTTCCCTGAAATTTGATTTAACAAATTTTGTCATTCCTCCAGCTATCATATAGACTTTTTGCGATTTATTTGACACTTTTTCCACCCTTTCCGTATTTTTTTATTAAGGCCTCACTTATTACCTTTTTCCTGATTTCATTGGTTCCTGCGCCTATTGTTAGCAGTATGGAGTCCCTGAACACACGTTCTATTTCAAAGTCTTTTATGTAACCATAACCGCCAAAAATTTGCAGGGCTTCCCTTGCTATGTATTCCGATGACTCGGATGCATAAAGTATTGCGGAGGCAGCATCCAGGGAATCCATCCGGTCTTCCTGCACCCTTTTTAGAGCTTCCATGGCAAAAAGACGGGAGGATTCAAATTTAGTATACATGTATGCAAGTTTCTCCTGTACCAGCTCAAAATCACTTATAGGCCTGCCGAACTGTTTTCTCTCGGACGCATAGCCTATTGCAAGATCCAGTGCCCTCCTTGCTATTCCTATTGAATTGAATGCAAGTACAGCCCGCTCCAGGTTTAAGCCGCTTAACAATACATTTCTTCCCCCATTCAGTTTTCCTACTATTCTGTTCTCCGGCAAAATAATATCATTGAAGAATATTGTTCCTGTAGGTGAACCCCTCATGCCAGTTTTATCGAACTCCTGGCCCCTGGAAAATCCCCTGTCAGAGGATTCAACCACAAATGGAGTTATGTTTTCCCCGGTTCTAGCATAGACAAGAAAAATATCTGCATATGGGGCATTTGTAATGAATGTCTTGCTTCCATTCAATATAAAATTTCCTTTATCCATTGTTGCTGATGTTTTCATTGAAAGTGCATCCGATCCCGATGAGGGTTCTGTCATTCCAAGTGAGCCTACGTGTTCCCCGGAACATAGCTTCTCTAAATATTTCTCACGCAAGTATTCTGACCCGTTCCTGTAGAGATTGTCCAGGCACAGGTTGCTGTGCGCCCCATATGAGAGCCCTAATGAACCTGATGCATAGCTTATTTCCTCCTCTATGATGGCCTGGGATACGTAATCTGACCCTGATCCACCGTATTGCTCCGGAATGGTTACACCCAGATAACCCTCCTTTCCCATCTTCCTGAAGAGTTCCCTCGGAAAGAAATTCTCCCTATCCATTTTTGCTGCTACTGGAATTATCTCCTTTTCTGCAAATTCCTTTGCGCTCTGCTGAATCATAATATATTCATCTTTCAAATGCACACCTTACAAAAAGATAATTTCACGCTATATAAACATGTACAGTGGAACAAATTCATAATTTCATGGGCAAGAAATTTTTTATCCTTCAAGGATGAATCTATGAGAGTTTAGCCTTTTACTTTTGTCCGGATTTAGGAAATATTTGAATTATTCCTCTATCTGGCTGTTATATTTTCTCTGATTTATCTGGTCAAATTTAAATTTCCTCGTTCAAAAATTGCCATTTTTCTAATCTGTCAGGATAGATTCAAAGTCTTTCCATAATGCCTTTCAATGTCAAGATATTTTATTCTTTTAAACTGTTTAAAAGGAATATAAAGAGGGTTACAGGTTGGGTATTAGTTCAGAATCTACCTCTTGGCAAATAGAGAAGTTATGCTATTATTATGGATAGAGAACTGATAGTTAAATTTCTACTGAATATAGAAATATATATATATATCTATGTGTTAATAATACTATGAAGAAGAAAATAATAATAGGTGTATTAATGGTAGCTATATTTTTGATGTCAGGCTTTAATATTGTTACGGGCATAGAAAATACGGGTGCAAATACTGCGGTTACATCTCTTTCTTCAAACTCTTCAGTGTATAACAAAAATGGAAATAATTTAAAAAATATTGAAAATCAGAAAATTAATATCTATAAGGTAGGCAATTACAGCATATTGTCGTGTAATAATATGCTATCTAGAAATAATATATTAAATGTGGACATAGATAATCATTATTATGAAATAAAGTGGATTGTAAGCATGGTTGCAGGAAACGAAACTTTCCAGTTGCATTTCCATAACTATAACATAATTTATACGGATAATTCAATAATAGTACATGGATGGGATAGATATGCAGGCATATATAATGTATTATCAGTCAATAATAAGAGTTTAAATTCCAATATAGTAATAAAAAGCAATGTAGCAGCCGTATACAACATAAAATTTGTTGAGGGAAATAATATAAAAAATTACAGGACAGTTAAATTGTCAGATAATTACAGTGCATCATTGATAAATGGCATAAAAACATCATGGGCAAATGAAATGGGGATTTTCCATAATGGAATATTAAGAATAAACAATAATTCATACATGCTTTCACTTAATTTCAACAATATAAAATTAAACAAAGGACAGGCATATTCAATAGATCCCGCAATCAAGCCAATGCGATTGCCTGTGGAACCATGTACAACTACACTCACATTTAAATTATACGATAACACACTCACTAAAATAGATATTTATAACATTAAGAATGAAATCATAGTTGACGGAACAGATATTTCTTATGATGCATATTATTGCTTAATTGATACAGCTAACTGGCATAAAGTTTCATGTTCAACTAGCCATGGAAATTATTACAGCACTATTAACGCGTGTTTCATGGGTTATTTCGGAACATTTTGGCTAACCGCAGTAAGTACAGAAATATCACTTAGTTCTGGGGTATTTCATGGAACTATAAAGATTGCGATACTTGAATTGGTTGATAACGTATGGATACCGTATAAAAGTGAAACAGTTGTCAATAGTCAGATATCTGCTGCTACGGATAATTCTTATAAAGAATATATAATATCATGAGATGTAAAAATGGCAGGTATACTATATGACATAATGATCGAAAGCGTATCTTTATTTGGTATAATTTTCTGGATTGTTTTATCTATTGTACTTTTTTTAGTTTATAGAATGTATATTTCGAATAAAAAAGCAATTATATCCTCAATAGTTATTGGACGAATATTTACTATTTTATCAATATACCCGGTAAATTCAATAGTGATTAAAAGTATATGCCCCGGTCCTGGATATGGCCAGTTTTATCCGCTTACTTTTATGATCTTTATTTCTTTTATAAATGGATTTGCATTTTCCTTAATTATATATTATTTTTATAATTCTAAAATAGCAATAAAAATTGGAATACTAACGTTTGCAATATTATTTCTTGCCATTAATATTGCGGCTGCTCCTGCTTAGAATTATAAGAATATCCAATTTGTTTTTTTGTCTCTTTGATGCCTGACTGGATTTACATGCCATTTCCCTTATTACATTTTTTAATTTTATAGTTATATATCATATTAAGCAGGAGGAATAGCTATTTTTCAAGCAATAAGTGAAAAAGGGCGATATTTAAGCTATTACAGATTAATATCTGCAAATGGAAGAATAATATTTTCACTGTATTTTGCTTTTAAAACGGAAACGGTTTCATCTGTAAGATGTACCGGCACCAGTTTCTTCGCATGGCTTTCTCCGAAACCCTTTATTGCCGACGAGTAAGTAGAGTGTTTCCAGAATTTTGCTATTTCAGCATCTTTATCCGTATATGTCATTTCATGCAAAAGGATATCTGCATTTTCCCCTAAAAGTGGAATATTATCGTTATAGGCTGTATCTCCCGTATAGGCAATAGTATTACCACGGTATTCCAGCCTGTACATATTGTCCGGAATGATATGGTTCCCTGAAAATGCTTCTATGTAGTCATTCTCACTTTTGTCTATAAATTCCGTTTTAATCTCGTATACTTCCCCATTATTGTTTATCTCCACATAATTGGGTTTTACGCTGAACATATAATTATCCGGGGTATTATATATCTGCAATATTTTTTCTGTATTTTTTCTTATTCCTTTTGGTCCCATGATTGTCAATTCATCTTTTACATTTCTGGCTCCCCTGTACCAGAGTATTTCAGCAAGGCCGCCGTAGTGGTCAAGGTGCATGTGGCTGATTAGCATTTTATCAATTTTTGCAGGGTCAATCCCATTTTCAAGCATGGATTCAATTGTATGTGGCCCGCAGTCAAGGACAATATGCCCATCAATTATAATTGAAACGTTCCTTTTCCCTGCCTGTATGTGTGATGACCAGTTTCCTAAAAATTTAATTTGCATTTCAAATCATTCCTCCTATTTCCTGTTCCGTTTATTGACATATACAATCAAGCCAACCTTTTAATTAAATATTCTCCATATATAAACCATAGGCATATATATTCCAGTATAGCTTATTTGGATTTTTCTTAAATACGGGGCATTTATAGAACGCTATGGGGTATAACGCTCTGGATAATGCAAGGATAAATTCTCTGCATAAGAAAATCACAGCACTTTCGGTTGGAGGAACATTCCTGGATGGTTACGATATTTCAATAATATCTGTAGCCCTTATAGTTATGTCCAAAACTGCATTTGGGCTGGATACTGATTTTGGCAAAGCTATGATAGCGGCATCTACAACAATAGGAATGCTCGTCGGCGCAATTCTGTTCGGGTACATAACTGATCTGTACGGCAGGCGGACAATGTATATGTATGACATGGCTTTATTTATTGTACTGACAGCAGCTGAAGCATTTTCATGGAGCTTTGCCTCATTGTTTATTATGAGATTTATCCTCGGACTTGGATTAGGTGCCGATTACGCTATAGGTACAACAATAATCGGGGAATTTTCTCCGGTGAAATACAGGGGGAAACTGCTGGTAACCAACGTGCTTTCATGGTTTTTAGGTGCAGCAGTAGCAGCAGTAACAGGATATCTTCTGCTCCCGCTGGGAAATGAGTCATGGAGATATATGTTTCTACTTGGGATAATCCCGGCCGCCATAATTCTGGTACTGAGGAGGGATGTTCCAGAGTCGCCCAGGTGGCTAAGCAATAAGGGCAATGCCAGTGAAGCTGAGGATATAGAACGGAGGTTGACCGGCACTTCTGATAATTTAACTGCAATTAAACGTGATAATAAGAACCCTTTGAAAGAGCTGCTAAGCAGAAAATACATAAAGAGCCTTCTTTTTGTGGGAATATTCTGGTTTACATTTGATGCGGCATTCTATGGAATAAGTATATTCAGCCCCACAATACTGGAATTGCTGGGTTTAAAAGCAAGGTTAGCGGTGCTTGGGTCTGCTGTTTTTGATACATTTGCAATAATTGGAAGCTTAATAGCAATTCTCCTGATCGATAGAATAGGCAGGAAAGGGATAACAATAATTGGATTCTCCGGTATGGTAATATCACTCCTAAGCCTTGGAATTATAACATTTTACGTTCCTGATAGGTCAGCATTTATAACAGATGGAATCCTCATATTTGCACTGTTTCTAATATTTTATATAACTGAAGCAATAGGACCAGGTTCTACTGATTTTGTTTACCCGGTAGAACTTTTCCCCACGGAAGACAGGGCAAGTGCACAGGGATTCGGGACATCAGTTAGCCGTATCGGGGCTATTCTTGGCATTACAACGTTCCCGTTTATTGTTTCAATCTATGGCTTCAGCACCAGCCTTTTCTTCTTCACCGGTTTATCTGTAATTGGCTTGCTTGCTACCATATTCCTTGCTACTGAAACAAAGGGAAAAACACTTGAGCAGGTTAATGAAATAGAGGAGGGAAAAATTAGCAAATTTAAAGCCGGGGCAAAATAATTTTAAAATTTTTTGTAATTTAAACATTAAGCTAAAAGCCATAATACGTTAATTTATATATTTTCCATTCAGGTTTCATTCAAAGCATATATATGTATCAACGCAATCCAAATCTATGTTAAGTTATGATAGAATAGTCAGAGCAGGAAATGAGATAAAGGGGAAGATACATAGAACGCCATTATTCCATTCAACAACATTCAGCAATATGTTTTCATGTGACGTTTACTTTAAAATGGAGAATTTTCAGAAGACGGGGTCTTTCAAATCCAGAGGAGCTATGGAAAAATTTTCAACGTTGACCGCTGAACAGAAAAAAAATGGAGTAATAACCGCCAGTGCAGGAAATCACGCACAGGGAGTGGCTTTTGCGGCTTCCTATTATGGCGTTGATGCAAAAATTGTCATGCCTGAAACAACACCGCCTGCCAAGGTAAACGCTGTCCAATCCTATGGCGGCACAGTTATACTAAAGGGCAATAGCTACGACGAAGCACATGAATATGCGGTACAGGTTTCAGTGGACGAGAAAAGGGAATTTATTGAAGCTTATAACGATGAGGATGTTATCGCCGGCCAGGGAACAATAGGCCTTGAAATTTTAGAAGATGTGAAACCGGACATTGTAATAGTGCCAATAGGTGGTGGAGGGCTTATTTCAGGGATATCATTTGCAATTAAATCAAAAAACAAGGATATAAAAATAATAGGGGTAGAGTCCGAAAAGGCAAATGCCATGGAATTATCTATAAAGGAAGGCAAAATAGTTCCATACACCAGCAACGATACAATTGCTGATGGAATCGCCGTAAAATATCCGGGAAATATAACATTTGAACTGGTAAAGAAATATGTGGATGGAGTTGTTACAGTATCGGATGAGAATATTGCATATGCACTATTCAAGCTGCTTGAAAGGGAAAAAGTGCTTGTGGAGCCTTCCGGCGCAGCTGGCCTTGCAGCATTATTTGAAAATAAAATTGATGTTAAGGGCAAGAAAGTTGTTATTGTACTTTCAGGAGGGAACGTAAACTTCCTACTGCTGTCAAACATAATATACAGGGCGCTTGAAATGGAAAACAAGTTGCTTCGCCTTGAATTCAATCTGCCTGACCACCCGGGTATAATGGAAAAAATAGTAAATGCCATATCATCTTCCGGAGCCAATATATACCATGCTGAGGTGGATAATTTAAACAAGGATACGCCTATAGGATACCAGTATCTCCTATTCACAATAAACATCCTTGACAAATCGAGAATAGATGAATTGCTCGGGAGCCTCGATAAACTTGGCTATAAATACCGGATAATAGGATAGGCAATTAATCCCTTATTATTTCAAAAGAATCAAAATTAGCATCATCGGCTGGCATGGATTCAACAGATGATAATTCTGCTAAGGGGATTTTTCTGCAATAGCCATCCATAATTGATATCATTTCCTCATCCCCTGAAAACACAGCAGAAACAGAGCCATCCTGATTATTTTTAACCCAGCCTTTTATACCCAGCTCCATTGCCTTTTTCTTCACATGTGCCCTGAAGCCAATTCCCTGTACAGTGCCATGAAATACAAATTTAACTGTTGACATAATGGATCATCATACTTTTCAATAAATTTTTTTCTCATAGCTTATTTTCAATGTATTCCCCTACAATTTTACGGAGTGTCTTTCTTAATATTTCCGACAGTGCTGCGGTTGAAATGTCTAACTGTTCCGCTATTTCAGTCAGGCTCAGCTTCCGTTCCGGGTCAAAGTATCCTTCGTCGTATAGCCTGACTATGATCTCTGCTTCCCTGTGTGTTATGCCGAAATTTTCTTTAAAATTTATATTGCCAATAGAATAAACAATGCCATTCATTTCCAGCATATGCTTTAATTCCAGTAATTTGCCATAGTTCTGGAATAGTAGCCGGTAACTAATCGCGGATGAATTGATAGCTTTGCTTCCAAGTATTATGGAATCCAGTGAGCCTATTATGGAGCATGCACTGCAACATGATGATTTTGCCCATATTGTTTTATTCCCCGTTTTCAATGTGCTGCTGGTGAGTTTTTTTATTCCTTCCAGGGCTTTTTCAGCATCCTCTGCTGATTCAAATGTTATCCTGTGTGTTGTGCTCTTTCAATCTATCTTTAATCTTTCTATACCTGCACCTTTGAAATTCTCAAATATATAATTTGTAACATCACAATCTGATCGCTCAAGCGTAAATTCTGCTTCTACCTCCCTGTTAATTTTAGCCAACATTATCTTATTGCAAATATGCATAAATATCTTTCATAGGTGTATAATAAGGATATACCTGATATATAAGGTAGTTCAATTAAATACTTTCAATTAATATAATTTTGATTAAGATGGGAATTTCATATCCAGTTTGGGATAGTGCAATGTTCGCGTATACAATTTCTGCGCATATCATTATAGTTGCCATCACACTGGCAATGGCGCTGATGATAACCATTACCGAATATATAGCACTTAAACATAAAAATAAGTATTATGAGGCTCTGACCCATAAATTGAGTATAGCATTGGTAATAAATTTCGCTATTGGAACCGCTTCTGGAGTGTTTATGGCTGTGGAACTTATGCTATTCTGGCCAGTCTTCATGAAGCTGGTTGGTGCTGTAGCAATGCTGAGTTTCTATGCAGAGGTTTTTGCATTTCTTGTTGAGTCCGTTACCCTTATGGTATATGTTTACTTCTGGGATAATTTCAAAAACAGGTGGAACCACTGGCTGGTAAGCTGGGGAATTTTGATTGGAACAGGAGCATCTGCATGGCTTATCACCAATGTAAATGCATGGATGAATACCCCAACCGGGTCGTTTAACATTGCAAAATACATGAGCAGCGGAGAAACTATTATAACAGGAGTTAACCCCTTAAAAGTTTTTTATGAGCCGTCAACAGGGGCAGAACTATTCCACATGTTTATGGCAATGTATTTTGCGGGTTCTATGGCGCTTCTTGCATACTTCGCATATAAGTACCTGAAATCAAAGAATGAAAATGAAAAAATAATAGACAAATTAGCCATGAAGATACTTTCAGCAATAGGAATTGTTGATATAATACTCATAGGAATAAGCGGTTCAATAGAATTATCTACTCTACTCACAGTGGAGCCATTAAAATATGCAATGCTGGAGTTGAATTTACACCCTGTTATGGCAGGCGCTCCAGAACATTTATTCGGTTTTATATCAAATGGAAAAGCTGTTGACTTCATTCCACTTGCAGGCATACAATCGCTTTTAGCATATCCATTGACCAAGGGAAATGCCGGATACATACCGGGATTATCATCTTACCCAACATACACATGGGCACCATCGGTTATACATAGCACCCTGGACCTTATGGTTGGATTCGGCTTATTGATGGGATTATTCTGGTTTATAGTCCTTGTGCTAAGAATAATGAAGAAGGATATATTCAAAATGAAATCCATACTCTATGGATTTATTGCCTTAGGATTTCTTGGTATTTTCACCATGGAAGATGGGTGGTATACAGCAGAAGTTGGAAGGGTGCCGTATATTATACTGATGCCGTATAATTCTGCAGGACAACCGATAGTAGCAGGCCACTATGGGGTAATGACAATAGCCCAGGCAGCTTCAACTTCCACTATAGTATGGTATTTAGGGATAGTTATAATATTATTCTACCTGATAATAATACCATTCACATTCTACTTCAACGCAAAGGTACTGAACCTTTCAAATGTGGAGGAAGAGTTGAGGAAGGCAGAGAGGGATTTAAATCTCCCTGAAACTGGAAAGGACGTAAATAGCCTAAATGCGGGGGCGAGATAAATGTCATTTTCATATCTGGAAGCTAACGGCGTGTTCTTAAAGATAGTCATTGCAGCAATGGTTACATTCCTGTTTTCTGAATTCATAGCAATATATCCCATATTCAGCAATTATGAAAAGCATAAAACAGTAGTGCTGAAACACATAGTTCCAATATGGGAAATCACAGGAACTATGATAGTATTTTTTGTTGTGGAACTTGAGCTTATATATTCCGGGCTGGTACCGATATCCTCATACCTCTTTATACCTGTAATAGGGCTGTTCGTTGCTTTGCTCATATTAAGGAATGTGGCAATAATATATTCGGAGTTCATATGGAAGAAAGTTGACAGCAAACCCCTGATGATGTTTTATTCAGCTGCAACATTTCTAATGGTTATAGGATTTGTAACTGCAATTGCGGCATTGATGGTAGGAAACAGTGTATCAACGGCAATTCCATCATTGCCTCCATTACTGCATCTGGATCTTACTAACCTGTCAAAATCCTATGTTGACTATATTGCATTGCTTACAGCTCCGGTATACTCTGCAGTTTACTGGGAATTCCTGTTCGGCACATTATTTATAGCATTCGGGATGTCACAGGTATTCTACAGAATAGCTAAAAGGACAAGTTACATACCGCTGTTTACAATAATACTTGGATTATTCCTGAATGTAAATGCATGGAACGTGGTTGCTACGCTAGCAGGTGCAAAATTCATGGGAGATTATATGATTCTGCCCGTTATAATAACTATAGCTATACCATTGCTATATATGTATAAGCCAACAACGAATTTAGCTTCATACAAACCGTTCTGGTTTATTGTTATGACAATTGCAGTATTATTCCTTGAATTGCCAATAACCAGGATAGCCGGTGGGGCATACTCTATTAACACTTTTGCTTCTCCAAACTCAATGCTGGTTGCCAATTTCTGGCTTAGCATGATAGGTGGTATATTATTCCTGCTGCTGATGATAATGTATGCATATGTGTACAACAGCGGCAGAATGTCTATAAATCCTGACAAGATTGAAAAAACAAACAAAAGCAATGCAGAGGCCACTGAACAGGCAGGAAAGAATGAAGCACAGAAAAATTAATTTTTTAAATTTTTATTAATATTTGCTTATTAAGGTTACAACATCTTCATCATTTACTTTATAGTCAAGGCCAACCCTTGCTTCTATCTTTCTGGTAGGCCCGGTTATTATTGCATAACGGAAGGTAGAAATCATTTCCCTGCTTATCTTTCTGCTTACATCCCGTATGGTGGCACCCTCGCTTAATATCAGAGGCCGTTCATAGTCCACTTCCCCGGATTTATTTCTCATATAAACCCTGACCATGTCAAGTGTTTTATAAATCATATTCTTCATGCTTTCCAGATTATGCCCGGTCTCTGCGGATACTTCAATATAATTGCCAAAGTCTTTCAGCTTTCGCTTCAATTGTTCCTCATCGTGTGGCATATCTATTTTATTAACAACCATGAAAGATTTTATGTAAACTATGTTTCCCTTAAAAAAATCTATTAGATCGTCCATATCAATGTTTTCCCTTATGTATATATCGCCATTGACTATCTTGAACTCTTTTGCTATGTCCCTTATATCTCCGTTGTCAATATCCACATTTCTGGGCTTATGTATCCTTAATCCGCCATAATTGGTACGCTTAAATGCTATGTTTTTCTTTTTCCTGTTCAGTACAATCCCTGCTTTGTAAAGTTCAGCAATTATCCTGTCAAGTCCTTTTAACTGGATATCAGTTACAAGCACTATAAGATCCACATTCCTGATGGTGCTGATGATTTCCCTTCCCCTGCCTGCACCCAGTGCAGCATTGTCTATGATTCCTGGAAGGTCAAGTATCTGTATCTGGGCACCATTATAATTTAGTGTTCCTGGAATAACTGTGAGTGTTGTGAATTCAAAATTCCCTACAGTGCTTTTCTTATTTGTAAGGGCATTCAGAAGAGAACTTTTTCCTACATTTGGATATCCAACCAGTGCCATCGTGGCATCCCCGCTTTTAGAAACGGAGAAACCATATCCACCTGATTTTTTATGTGATTCTTCTTCCAGTTCAAGTTTTGACATTCTTGCTTTGAGCAACCCTATATGTTTTTCTGTAGCTTTATTCTTCTGGGTTTTCTTAATTTCGTCTTCTATTTCCTTTATCCTTTCCTGTATTGTCATTTTCTCACTTTTAACTCATAAAGCAATATGGCCTCAAAATCAAAACTCATAGATTTAAGTTTTATGAATTCATACTTCCGGTTTTTCTCAATAAATGATTCTATATCTGTTAAATCGGACAGAATCAGAAAAATATTGCCTCCTGGATTCAGATATTCATGGGCTGTTGCGAGAAATTTGCCGGTTACGGCAAAGCCATCCTTTCCACCCGCCCACTGGGGGCTCTCGCCTTCAACAGGCAGGTATGGCGGATTAAATATTATTGTATCGTATTTTCCATGTATATTTTCAAAGAGGTCTGATCTAACAATTTCCATGTCCACATTATTGATAAATGCGTTATGCTTTATGAGATTTATTGCCTCCGGTGAAATATCTGCAGCTGTAACACTATGGCCTTGTCTGGCCAGTGTGATGGCTATTAAGCCGGAACCGGAACCCATTTCCAGAACACTTTTCCCGCATTCGGCATTATCCAGGATAAGGTAAGTATCATCTGAGGGTTTATAGACATCATCGGAATAATCTATATTAATCATGATTCTCAATAATACTATAAAGATATTTTATGTTTATTGAATTTTTAGAAGTTTGCTGCCTATGATGAGATAACCCTCGACGTTCCTGCAGTTTTTATTATTTCATAGGATGCATCTGCAACGGATATCAATTCGCTGTGGTGCGTGATCATTATCATCTGTGGCACTATGTTTTCGCCTTTCAATGAATATAATATAATATCTTTCAAATTGTTCCTCCTGTCCTCATCCAGAAAATTTGTTGGCTCATCCATAATTATGATGCTTATTATTTCCAGGACGTATTCTGTTACGGACAATCGTATTGCTATTGCCAGTGCTGTTTTTTCTCCCCCGCTGAGTGATTCAAGGGTCTGTTCCATAGAGTTCTGGGTGACTTTAATGTCAAAATTTTCATCTATGGAAATGTCATCAAAATCCAGGTTGAATGATTGTAGATACTTTCTTGTGAGGTTGGTCATGGAAGCGGATGCGTCTTTTCTGATTATGGACTGTATGCCATTGTAATCAAAGGCTTCCCTTATTTTCCCCAGTGTTGATATAGCTTCCCTGGTCTTTTTATATTTTTCTGCATCCTGTTCAAGATTTTTAGCATTTTCCTCTGTTTCCTCTATCCGTTCTGTATATGAGTCCACCAGTGTCTTCATTTTTATGTTTTCCTGGTATGCAGACTTATACCGGGATTCTATATTACCGGCCTGTTCATCTATGCCATCATACTGATGCATTGCCGATTGTTTATTTTCCATTTCAATACGCAATCCTTCAATAGATTTCTTCCTATTCTCGATTTCATCCTTAATCGATTCCAGTTTTGATTTCATTTCCCTGGACCGTTCTACTTCAGTTTTAAGGCGATTGATTTCAGAAGAGATTTTGCCTGTATTCTGATATTCATTATATTCCGGCACAAAGCCAATTTGAGATAGCAGTTCATTTATCCTGTTTTTAAATGTGGTAAATGATTCTCCTGCTGCTTCAATTTCTTTTTTGATTGCCCCGGGGTCCATACCGGAGATTATGCTGCTGTATCTGATATATTCATTTTCATATTGCTGCAGTTCTTTTATGGCTTTTTCCAGATTCTCGTTTTCCGCCGAAAGTACATTGAATAATTCATGCCCTTTAGATGCGTTTTCAATGGTATTTTCCAGCTCTTTCTTCTCAGTTTCTAAAGATTTGATTTCGTTAATGTAGGATGCTGCAGTTTCAATTTCCTGGCTTCCAAAAATTTTATACCTGTCCTTAAGCTTCTCCTGATCAGATTCAACTGAGTTTTTCTCCAGTTTCAATTTTTCTATGTCACCAATAATTTGTCCTGCTTTTTCGTCATATTCTTTAGATATTGATTCCATATGATCCGGAGTCAGGTTTGTGCCACACAGGGGGCATGTGCTTTTGCCTTTCAGTGTTTCCATATTCTCCCTGACCTCAGTAAGGGTTTTGCTGTATGATGCCACGTTTGATTTTATTTCCGAGATTCTGGATGTTTTTTCTGAAATTTCCCTGTTGATTTTTTCCCTGATTGGCCTGAAATTTTGTATATCTTCCAGGCTCAAGCCGGAGGATTTTAAATAATTGTCAACATAATTTTTCATTTTATTCAATCTATCTACCATTGATTGAATGTTGCTGGATGCACTCAGGTATTCCTCGTGCATTTTCCTGCTTTCCTTTATTTTTTCACTGTTCAGTGTATATTTATCGTGCATATCCGAATACTTTTTATGGTATTCCGAAAGCTTTTCAAGTTTTCCGGCGTAATCAGAATATTCTGATAGTCTTTTATTAGCTTTTTCCATGTCCTTTGCTGCACTGTCCATTCCCGATTTCTCCAGAAAATACCGGTTAATAAAATCCATTTTTTTATAATATGGATTCTCCTGAAGTTCTGTTACCCTTTTCTCGATTGAAGTGATTTCAGAAATTTTTGCAGATAATTCCACTGATTGGCCCTCCCTCTCTTTTATCTCATCCAGATATTTTGAAATATTGGCTTTTATATTTTCTATAACAGTTATATACCGATCTCTTTCTTTCTGTTTTGCCTTTAATTCTTCCAGTTCCCCGTAATATTTTTCGGATTCAATTTTAGCCCGGGACATGGATTCAAATGCTGTTTTTTTCTCTTCCTTAAACTTTTCAATATCTTTTTTTGCCTGATCAAGCCTCTCACTGGAGTTTTGAAGCAGGATCATTTCTTCCCTGAATGCACCAATGATTTCCCTGAGCCGGTCAGCGCTCCTTGAAAGTGATGTGAGCCCTATTATATCGGAAAAAATTGTTTTCCGTTCCTTCGGGGTGCCGGAGATTAATGAATCCATCTGCCCCTGCTCTACAAATACTGAATTTTTGAATACTTCCCTTGAAACATTCAAAATTTTTGTTATCTCAACGTTTACACCTTCATATGTTTCAGCTACTATTACACCGTTCTTTTTAACAGATGCAAGCCTTTCTGCATTTTTTGCCTTCTTAAGGCCGAAGTGCCGGTATACTTCGTAATGTTCACCATTTACATTGAAATTCAATGTAATTTCGAAATAATTCTTTCCCTTTTTTATCAATTCATTGTTTTTTTCATTATTCCTTGACTCAGCAAATAATGCGAATTTTATTGCGTCAAGTATGCTGGTTTTTCCGGCACCGTTCTTTCCTGTGATTATATTAATGCCCTGTTCAAAGGTTATTTCAGTATTCTCGTGTGATAGAAAATTTATAATTTTTATGGATTCTATAATCATTATTCCACCTGCATTATCTCCCTTATTAACCTGTAGGATGTTTCATTGTCCTCATTCTTTATTGAGTTAAATATATTTTCAGCCAGTGATGCCATCTGGTCATCTTTGAAATAGGCTTTGAAGTAATCCTGCAGTTTTGACATATTGGGTTTTTCCTCAATGCTTTTAACCTCTTTTTCAAACACAGGCCCTCTTATTATGACGTTTTTAAGTAGCAGCAGGTTTGCTTTTACATCATCCCGGTCTGCGTCCCCGTGGATAGTTAATGATATAAGCGGCTCTTTGCCGTTTATTCCCGGAGTTTTCAGTATTTTTTGCATATCGTCCATATAGCTGGCATAATTGGTGTTTACAGCATTCAGGTATCTTGTAGATTTCAGTTTTACCCTCTGTGCATCTATTTTTCCATTTTCTATGTCTACAAGGTTTACTGATTTCCCGTTCCTTAAAAAATTTTTAATTTCATTTGTGCTGTTCAGGTCAGTAGACCCTGCATATGAAAATACCGGATATTTATCTGTTATTAAATAAGAATCATGTACATGGCCAAATGCAAGGTATTTATAATTAACAGGAAGGTCTTTAGAATCTACCTCACAGGCTTCCGGTATAAGATATGGTGAAACGCCCTGGTGCGACATCATTATGGAATTTTTATACGATTTTGCTTCAACATCGGCCTTTCTATATTGCTCCACAAGATTGTTTTTCCTTAGCCCTTTCATGTTTGATATACCGGAAAGCAATATGTCTTCACCACCATAATTTATTACGATGCTCTGCAACTCCTCGGTTCCAAGGAGCTTTACTCCCAGAAAATCAAATATTCTGGAAGCTACCTCATCCGTTCTTTTGGGCCGGTCATGGTCCCCCATTATCAGGTACATTGTTTTATTTTTTTTATAAAGCTTTATCATTGCTTTCTTAAATTCATTCATTGCCCTGTTTGAAGGTGACCATGTATCGAATAAATCTCCGGTATGGACAAAAAAATCTACATTTTCCTCAAGGCCGAAATCTATTGCCTCATTGAATGATTCATAGAAATCTTCTTCCCGCAAATCCATCATATACTGGCGGTATCCCAGATGTGTATCTGATAAATGGAGAAATCGTGCCATTAAAATTCACCCAGGAGGTCCTTTGTCTTTTTCCGTATTTCTGAAGGGTCATTCTTCTTCCTTACCTCTTCCCTGGCTTCCCTGAGCAGTGTTATTACGTCAATATCTGACCCACCTGCCATGGTTTCCCTGTTTCTGATTTTGACAATAGCTGGCATTTTGACAATTTCCCCAACTATTATGGCTTCTCCAGTGTCAAGGGATGGAAGGTCTTCCATCAGATAGCCTGTGATGTTCTCACTGCTTTCCAGTATGGCATTCTGGTCCGAGGGGTTGGTAACACGTAGTATTATCTGGGAATTGCACTGGCTCAGCACATCTGCATCTATTTTTCCCGGGCGCTGGGTAATGACCACAAGAAATATTCCGAATTTTCTGCCCTCACCTGCAATCTTCTTTATCATTTTTGCTATGTTGCTATTGCTTCTGGGCGGAACAAAATTATGTGCCTCTTCAATGAAAACGAATACAGGATATTTGAATTCAGATGATAATTTAACATCGTAAATGGAAGAGAGCACCCGGTAAGAGAAGTAATTTGCCAGGAACTGGTCCATGCCGGATAAATCCATTACAGACATCTTTCCAGGGCCAAGGTAATCATTTATCCCGGTTGTATAATCCTGGAATATGTCCTTAATTTTTTTCAGGAATGTTAGCCTTCCGCGGATTTTCTTATAGTCTTCCGCCGGGAGTGATTCAGCAGTTTCAAGGAAATCGTTCAGGTCCTTCTTTCCCTTCATTTTCTTGTATATGTCATCAACTATGGAAATAAGGTTTGTATAGCCCTCCTTTATATCCATTATTCCCTTTACGTCGTCCGGGGTAAGGTCGCTGAATCTTATCGTGAAATTATTTATTATGCCCACATCGTTGTTTGTATACCGCCCTGTGCTCAGTGGCGTCCTGAATACACTGATGCCCTCAGAGTAAAATTTCCCATCTACACCTTTTTTCATGAATACATAATCTGCATGTGGGTCAAGCACTATTATAGATGCGCCTTTTTTAAGTAACTCTTCCATTATTACAGATGCCGTATGGCTTTTCCCGGCTCCAGTCTGTGCCAATATAGCAAGATGCCTGCGCAATCCATTCACGTTAAGTGAAACATTCACATTGTTGTCCGGCAACGATCCTATATTCAATGATTCTTCCATGTTAAAGGAGAATACTTTCTGAAGTATTTCATCACTTGCCGGGTATACAGGCATACCAGGCTTTACTATTTCCCTTGATTGGGCGAGATAACCATCCTTTAGTTTTCCAAGTATTGTGGATATGCATATATTGACAAAGTCATTCATCCCGGTTTTTGCATATTTATCAATGCTCTGGTAGTCCATGCCATCATTCATTAATTCACTTTTAGATTTTATTTCCTCAATCCTTCCTATTACTATCTCATTTTTAATTTTCAGGTAAACATATTCCCATTTTTTTATATCGCTATCATCCGATATGACAAATTGGAACCTTCCTGAAGTATTTTCACCGATTGTGTAACCTATCTTAAGCTCTGATTCTTGCACGCCTTTCACCCCTTGTTTCATAAAATGGTATTCCCAGTTTTCTTTCCAGTGCCCTCATATATATCTTCTCCATTTCAACGGACCTGAATTTGACCTTCTTGTCCACATCAACCAGCCAGAGGTTGTAAACCTTATACCCCGTATAACCATAAAATAATATATTTATTATTTTCTCGTCCAGGTTGTATGGCTTGCGGTCAAGGTCCTCTTTTATAAAGCCCTTTGACAATACCTGCACCTTTATGGGCAAATCTACAGGGTCTGGCAGGATATCAAAGGAAACATAATTTATATCCGTACCTTCCAGATTCTTCCTGTACATCACGGGAGTTGTATATCCACTTTCCTCTGCAAATGATTTTATCAGGTAATGGTCATTTCTGTAAATTCCAGATTCCTTTTCTTTTATTTTCATAGTTTCTGGATCGTTGCGTGCAGTTTCCAGAAGGTACTTTTTAAAGCATTCAGTATAGCTGCTCTTTGCCATAAATATGAGTGTTGTGCCTTTCTCGTAGGATTTTCTTATAAGTTCCTTCAATGTTTTCATGTATTCATACATAAAATTCTCATATTTTTCTATTGGAAGCGTTTCTATCCTGTGCGACAATCTCCCCTTTAAAGATCCATCAACAAAGAGATATTCAGGAGAATGTTCATCAAGAAACTTTAACATTGACTTATGTTCTGAATGCTCCATAAGAAGTATGGTAAAATTTCTCTGATCCACAGGGTCAACGGCAACGAGGTCAGCATGAAAATCCGATGTTACCTCATTGTTGTAAAGGGTAAATGCCCTGACAATCACAATATTTTTTCCATTGTAAAGCATCCTGAGAAATTCAGAACTGTCTGTTGCAGCAGCATCTATTTTTCCAGGGTCCGATGGCTTAAATTTAATATAATTGGAATTAAAAAGGTCACGGTAAAATTTGTATATGCTTGACGTTTTGTCCAGTTTCAAATCCTTTTTCATTGAATCACTGTTCCTGTCAAGATAATTCATAAAATCTGAAAATGTATCCATATAAATAACAATATATTTCATTCAAAAATAAATCTTTCCATATGTGTGCCTGTTTGCCAGAACTGCAAAGTCCATAGGGCAGGCAAATATTTATCCTGAAATCTATTGTAAAAATTATATAGGCGTAAAGTTTTAAAACCATATCTACATTATTGCTAGCTTATATGGATAAATAAGATGTTGATGAAGGTGCTGTTGTGTTTCAAAGTGTAAGGGTTGAAAATGAAAATATGGATAAGGTTATTGATATAGTAAAATCTAAAATCAATACCTACGAGGTTCTTGCCAACCCTGCAAGCATGAAATTCCTTTTTTTCGACAGCGACAATCCTGACATAAACACACAGTTTGACGAATTAAGGAAAATTCTGGTACCTATGGGGTACATACCGTTTCTGGTACTGGATGTTGAGCATTACGTTGAAGTGGGAATACGCCCTAAAGCTTCGTATAGGAGCAACAAAGTTAATCTTATTATGCTTATACTCACACTGGCATCAACAATATATGTTGGTTCTATATATGCCAGCAGCTTTGTACATCCCGGCACATTCGCAGAGGAATATAAACTGCTTTACGGATTTGTTTTCTTTTCACTTCCATTGATGTTTATACTGGGAATACATGAAACTGCACATTATATTGTTGCAAGGAGGTATAAGGTTAATGCATCACTGCCATTTTTTATTCCGTTTCCATATTTAATAGGGACGTTCGGAGCATTTGTTTCACTCAGGGATCCTGTCCCCACACGAAAGGCAATGGCAGAAATAGGTGCAGCGGGCCCTATAGCTGGTTTCCTGGCGGCTGTTCCCCTCCTATTTCTTGCCCAGTACCTGGAGGGCATTTTCAAGCCAATAGGCAATTACATACCGTTCATTTTAAATTACCCTGAAATTTACCACATATTTGGAATAGTTGAACCTTCCAATGTCCCCATATTCCCCATGGTTTTTGCTGTGTGGGTAGGCATGTTTGCAACTGCAATGAACCTTATACCGGCAGGGCAGCTGGATGGAGGGCATATTGCCAGGGGCATACTTGGCCCGAGGTCATATATATTAGGGTATATCTTCATAGGGTTCCTGTTTTATCTAACGATAACATATCATTATATAGGCTGGCTTTTCCTTGCCCTATTCGTTATCTTTATGGGGATGGCCCATCCGCCAGCCCTGAATGATTGCGAGAAAATATCCAGAGTTGATATCGGGATAGCAGTCTTCTGCCTGGTAATGTTTGCGCTTACCTTTACTGCGCTGCCGATAAAACCCTAAAAAATTAATAACTAAAAACAGATACAGACTAAGGGGCTTGTGGTCCAGTGGTTATGACGCTTCCCTCACACGGAAGAAATCGCCGGTTCAAATCCGGCCAGGCCCATTTAATTTTCAGGAAAACCATATTTTATGATAAATATGCATGTATACTGCTATTCTATTTATTGAGACGATTCGTGTTAGATTTCTTGAAGAGAAAAATTTTTATAGAAGTTTAAAATTACCTATTGCTTTGTATTTATTGGAGGTGGTAGAAATGACTGCGAACAATGATACAAGCCAGGTTTCTAGGGAAAAAGAGGGACGGAAAGTTGAAAGTGGATACGCCTTCAAGGGGGGCGATATCAGTATGGACAGGTTTTCAGAGATTGAGGCCATAGGAGAGAAAATCGGGAACATATGGCAAGACAATGATCTAAGTATACTGGACCTGAAAACATTGATGCCATACCTTGCGTCTATGGTATTCCTTGAGGCGGGGGATTCTGATTTTGATATTCTTGATTACATAGACAACTACATGAAGCCTGCGATATTCGAATTTAACCGGAGATTGAGAAACTCAAGGAAATTCAAGAGTTTTGATAACAACACAGCTGTTACAGCTTAAGGTAACAGCTTTATTTATAATTTAAACATGCCTATTATAAATCATATTTTTATGATTTTAGACTCCCCTTAGAAATTTGTAATGATTAAAACGGCCATGTTTATTTTACCATGTTGTGTGGATTTGTTATCCAGGTTGGTTAATTAAATTGTTTTTCTACATGATAGTCAGAATGTGCAAGTAGGTTCATGGTATTCAAGTCAATATAGACTCCTATTGCATGCAGAGAGTATAATACATATTCCTGTACATAAATTTATATACCCCGTAAATGTATTGCCTCTATGATAACTGTAAATAGGAAAAGTTTATTGATTGTAGCCACGGTAATAACGGCAGCTCTTATGATAGGCATGCCATTATCCGCAGCAGCAAGCCCGGGAAACACCCCTGCATATTTGGCCAGTGGGTCATCAATGAATTACATTTGCAGTACATCAGGATACGCTTATTCCCAGGAATACTCACACTCAAATGGCATAGGAAAAACAACCATAAGCAATTCTACTACTGGCCCTGCCACATATTATTATAATGTATCTGTAAGCAGTTCAAACAACACAGTAGCAAATATAACTGTTCCGACAAGCAATGGAATGTCCTCATATACCAATGTACCCATAAGTGATGCAAAATATATGGTGCCCACATATGTCAGCAATTCTTCCAAAAGTGTGACAGTCTTAATTCCAATGAGTGGGGGAAATTTTAATGGATTATATGGAAACTACAACTATACAGTTAACTATTCAAAAACTATTAATTTTTCATACTACAAAACCGCATTTGGAACAGTAAAGGCCACGGAATATGTTATATCTGAGCATGAAATAGTGAATCAGGCAACACCATCAACTGCGGCTTCATATAAGAATATAACAGGCACAATATATATCAACTCCGCCACAAATGTCATATTAGGTTTGAATATAAATGTTTACGATATGCATGTTAAAAGTGGAACAACCCCGTTAAATGAAACTTATACCTCAACCGGCTATACGTACACTATTGACCTTTCGAGCACAAACGTTGTACCGGTTCATACAGAACTTACCGGAGCTTATATTGGCATAGGGGTAGCTATAGTGCTTCTTGGAATAACACTTTATTACTTCTACGGCAGGAAGCATTAACCGCCCGAACAGCTACATAAAGGAATGGGAGGAATACCGGGAGAATAAAATTATTTTCTTTTTTAATCCGGTATTATCTTTTGATTATTTTTAAACATAATCAGGATACCGGGAATTATCAATATTATAATAAGTATTATAAATAAAGTATTTGTAATGATTCCAAACATGATCATAACAAAAAATCCGGTAAATGAAAAGATGGAAATCCCGAGATAGATGTGTTTCATATTGATATTTTTCCTGTGTGAATAAAGATATATGCCTGTCAGGGAATCTATTCCGAATTCCATCATAAGAAATATTCCAGATATTGACAGCAACTGTGCAAAGAAACTTTCTATTGATGGCACAAAAAGCATGACTGCATTTATTGATTCAGCCGCTATCATAATTATAATAAGATTAGCATATGGGCTTTTCCTTGTTTTATTAATATATCCGAATTGCTTTGGAAGGAGATGCTCGCGGGACATAGCGTACCATGCCCTGCTGAGTATATAGGTTGTCAACCACAGCGAACTTGCAGTAGAGGCGATAACGGCAATATCCATAACAAATGAATATTGTGGAATTATGTAATGGGACCAGGTGGCAAGGGGGTCCAGACTAGCTGATAGAAGGCTTATAGGTGTCTCAATATCCATCAGTGTCATTGTAACCAGGTAAATGGCGAATACTGCGATAAGCCCTATAATTCCTGTAGTTCCTGGCCATTTTTCCCTATTAAACGACTCCTCAGATGCATATGAATCTATTTCCCACCCGTCCATTATTGTGGCTATTATGGGGAAAGCCAGCATAAATTTATATGGATTCTTTAATAGAGCGCCAAAACCTATAAACCAGGCAGGAGAAACCGTATTTACAGTATGCCCGGGCAAAAAATAGATTGCTATTATAATGAAAACGGCAATTATGGATAACTCCAGTACGAGAAAGATTTCTGTGAGCCTTGCAGTTGGCCTTGCACCCATTATAGATGCTACAAGCGTAATTAAAATCCATGCACTGCCGAGCAGGAATATGGTTATTGTACTGCTATATATTGAATAGCTTATTATTCCAGTATTATAGAGCAACACTGCTGTATATTCACCTGCGGGTATCACTATTGGTGGAATTGAAAAAAAATATGCAAGGGTGATTATCCATGCCTGCAAAGAACCGTACCTCTTTGATACGATCTTATTTCCCCAGTGATATGATGCACCTGCGCTGGGGTATAATCTGTTAAATTTTCTAAACAATATGGCTGCGCCAAGCCATATGGGAAATGTGATGATAATTGCCATAATTGAGTAGAACCCAAGGTACATTGCAATTACACCGTATGATGCTGCAATACTGAATGCAGGTGCTACGCTTGATGTTGAGAGTGCTGAAAGGTCAATAAATTTATGTACGTTAGATTTTAAGTCGCCAGAACTCCTGTTTATTTTAAATATCATCTTTATCAATTAAGTATACTTTATTAAAGTAAAGTTTATTTGAATATTTAAATTTTCCTTCAGGCATATTTCATGGGATAGGGGTAACTGTATAGAGATTATTATTGGTTTAAAAATATATAATCAACTGGTGCTACGTTTTGTGTTACAAAAAGTGGATTCAGAGACTATAAAGAGAAGAAATAATTTAAAGTTTTAAAGGGTGAAACATTAAAATTTTACTAAAGTGCCCTACGATGCCATTATTAAAGATTATTTTTAGGTCTTATGTTTTTACAATTTTGAGACAAGAGCCCTGAATACACCCAAAACTCCGAGCCTTTTAATGGGACATTTAGTTGTTACACAATATTTACAGAAATCTTTATATCATCATATGTGTCACTATATATAGAATATGAAAAAAGAGGCAAGATAGATAGGGGGATATAATTACCTAAAGGAGAGTGCCATTGTTTGGGGCCAGGAACACGTAAAAAGCCAGATATATGCTGCCATGGATAACTCTTATAGAGTGCATAATTTCGGGGTAGTGCATTTAAATGGTAAATTTATATGGTTTAATAATGGGATTTATATATTTAATAATATTTTATATAATTTCATGGAGGATGCTGGTTTATATTCTTTTTTTAATATACAGGAAATACATTCCAGAATCATCAACTAAAAAATCAATTTTATTTTCAACCGTAATTACATTTTCTATACTAATCTTATTATATTATCCATTATATGGTATATATTTATTAGCAACTAAAGATGTGTTTCCATTGGGTATAGCCGGTTTGATCATTGTTTATTTGAATATTTCTGTTATAATTGGATTTGCACCACTATCAATCATATATACTACACGGGACAATTATAAGGCCGCACTTAAAATTGGAGGGTTAACTTCTGTTGTGCTATTTTTATACATGAATCTGAGTGCATTTATATTTCTTGTATCCTGATTCTATTTTATAGTATGTTGCAGTAATCGGGTCTATTCATGTAACATACACAATATTATCTGCGTGAATTTAATAATAAATGTTCCTGTTAGTTGATTTAAACCATCACTGGGCCCTAATATACGAAAATCTTGCGTGCTTTCATAAATCTGCTAAATTTTATATTTTTCTTCGTTGTTAATAAAATATATACGATTAAACCTAGGAACCAGAGAACAAAACCCAACACACAGGATGGAAATGTCCTCGACAAATATTATTTCTCCCTGAAGATGTTACAGCAAAAAACATTAATAAATAGACGTGTTGAGAATTGTAGTATGCACATAATGTAAATATCCAAATTTTTAATAAGAGCTCTTTAATTTTGTGCCATGTCAGAACTGGAGAATGAAATTAATGAACAGAAAACTATATTTTCAAATTCAATAAAAAGGATAAAAGACAATGTTAATGCAGCATGCGACTTAATATCTAATAAAAATCCTATATTCATAATTGGCAGCGGAACAAGTTACCATTCAGCATTATATCTGAACTCAATGCTTGATATGGTATCAATAAATTCACGTGCTGTCCAGTCCTCCCAGTTAAAGTATATTATAAACAATTCCGATTATAAAAATGGTCTGATTATAGCCTTTAGTCAGTCCGGAGAAAGTAAAGATTTAATAGACGCAATAGAGTCAACAAGTGGAACAAAATTTACCGTAATAGGAATTACCAACTCATCAAAATCAAAATTAACAGAATTATCTGATGTTTTCATATCCCTTAATGCTGGAGCCGAAAAGGCAGTAACGGCTACAAAATCATTTACAACTTCACTTTTAGCGTCAATAATTATTAGGGACACAATAAATAATACAGAAACTGATTTTGCAGGTTTGGAGAATACCATTACAGACATATTAAACAACAGAAAAATAAAAGAAATTTCAAAAAGTATTACGGATAACGTCATAGTCCTTGGTGATGGTTTAAATTATACTATAGCACTGGAAGGTGCATTGAAACTAAGGGAAACAGCAAATATTATAGGGGAGGGTTTTCCATTTCGGGAATACCTACATGGATATATAGAAACATTAGACAAAAATACTACAGTTATATGCATTGGAAACAGACCTGATAAGGAAATTAGTGAGTATACGGACAATATTATATTGCTGGATGATTACATCTCCAGTAGCATAAATAGTGAATTATTCCCCATCTATTATGCAATAATGTTACAGTTGCTGGCAATGCATAGTGCGTTAAATAGAAACCTTGACCCGGACAGGCCGGAAAAATTACATAAGGTGGTTAAATGAAAATAATGTCTGTTGACGGTGGTGCAACAAAAACAGTTGCAGCGCTGTATGATTCCAATGAAGATAAAATCACCAGTATCGGGATATCGGGTCCATCCAATTATTTTTCTGTACCTCATGAAGAATCTCAAAATAATATTGTTTCAGCAATTAGCAGTGCTTATCATAACTGGAAACAGGACGATATAAAATTTATTGTAGGGATTGCTGGTTTTGGTGATTCAAAAAAAGCGAATGAAATAGGGAAATCCATAATGGATAGAATCTTCTCTAATAAACCGTACATTCTGGAAAACGATGGTATCTGTGCATATAGGATGGCACATCTGTTCGATGATGGTGGAATCTTTGCACCTGGAACCGGGAGCATTGCAATATATCAGCATAATAACGAAATAAATCGACTTGGTGGATGGGGGTGGTTTGCTGGCGATGAGGGTTCAGCATCCTGGATAGGAAAACGTTCCATAACAATGGCAGAAGAACAGTATGATGGAATTATAGAAGGAAGTTCCCTTATCGAACTGTTAGAATCATACTTTCATAATGATTTCATTGAACTTATAAATAAATTCGAAACCGCGCATCCAAAGAGAGAAATAGCAATGTTAGCACCACATATTTCAAAACTGGCATTGGAAGGCGATAAGGCATCTAATGTGGTAATCAACGAGGCTGCAGGTTATGATGCCAAAATCTTACACGTGTTGGATAATAAATTGGTCAATAAGTCCATGGCGCTTATAGGAGGCACAACTGGATCTGATATATTAATAAAAAATGTAAAGAAATATTATAACAGCAAATTAAAGTTTTACCATGGCTATGATGTGTGTACCGGAGGACTCTTGATTGCCGCGGATAGAAATAACATTAGAATTGATAAAAATTTTCGGGATAAGCTTGTTTCAAACGTGGAAGAATTGATAAAAATGGTAAACCCCGAAGATTTGAAAAAATATCTTGGTATTATATAATATTATAGTTTATAAAAATATTTTAACAAATTATATAAATAGGTGGAAATAGTTACACATGTACATTACTTATCCGTTTCATCATCATTTGATAATTCTACCTGCTCCGCTTCTGCTGCCATATATGAAACTGTGCTCTCACCAAGTTTATTGGTTTTTGCTTTATAAGTTACATAGATAACTATGCCAAGCAATGCAGCCACAGCAATAAGCATGAACGAGAAGTATGGTTCGAGAAGATCTGATACAATTCCTAGATAGAATGTATAAACAAACAGCGCAGTTCCGCCAAGTGGTACAACTATTCCAATAATCCATTTCCTGGCAAAAGAATATTTTAGTTCTTTATGTTTATTTATGTAGGGAAACAGTCCAAATTCAGGGATGAAATGGTGGAAATACCATACTACTGTGCCACCGGCACCCGCAGCAAACCATGCAATTGTAATTGTGCTAATACTGTATCCGTATATTGCCACTAAAGCCCCTCCAGCACTGAATGCAAATACAATTACGACGATAAATTGGAGTATGATGGCATTGGTTGGGGTCTTATTTTTACTAAGCTTCCTGAGCTTGATACTATCTATGAACTGGTCTCTGGCCATAGACCACATAAGCCTGCTTTGCGACCCGGCACCAGCCCCGAATGAAAGCATAGATATGACAACCACAATAAAGCTTAATATAAGAAGTGCAGGTGCTGGAATGTAGTGAATCCATGAGACAAGTTCTGGAAGTGTTGAAGAAGAGATAGCTCCAAGTTTGGAGGAAGGTACGGTAGCAACTACAGAATACGCAGATAGTGCAATCACCAATGCTGAAATACCTAAACCAATGTAAATAGCCTTCCAAACATCTTTCCTTCCATTCTTTGCTTCTTCGGAGTAAAATAATGTCGATCCATATCCCACGAATAGGAAGAAACCGTAAATTGCAGTTCCCTTAGCAATTCCTGTAAAACCTGAATAACTGTTCAGCGGGTTAACATAGTAAGCGCTGTTGTATGGTGATTTTAAGATAACGTAAAATACGAAACCTAAAACCAGTATAGTCGTTGCGATCGTTATGTATATTAGTACCTTGCTGAGTATTTTTGGATGCAGGGAACTCATAACATTTGTTAATATTAATACGGCTACACCAATTAGAAGCCACCCCCAGATTGGAATCATGTAATTGTATAGTAAGTAAACGCTATCCACAATTATTGCTGACATGGCGAAGAAATTGGTTACCTGCCAGAATATATAGAATGTATAATTTGATAGGGCAGTATATTTGCCAACAGCTTTACCGAATCCTAATTCAGCAAGCCCATAGTATCCGCCAGCGAAATTTGTGAATTTTGTATACTCAAAAATAGGAAGCGAAACAATAATAAACAGTAAAAATCCCAAAATAACAGGCCACATTGCCGCAGGACCGGCAGAACCAACAAATGACGAGACTTCCATAGGCCCGATTATTGCTAGGGTTCCAGCCATTGAAATGATCACGAGACCAAGCAGGCTAATAGATTTCTTACTTAGTTCTTTACTAGTGCTATCAGTAGATCTGGTTTTATTACTTTCAGACATGCCGGGGGTATTTTGATTATATTACTTAAATGTTTTTACAATCTAGAAATACAAATGGTTTCATTTATATATCTAATGTTTAAAATATATGGTAAATAAATATATATCATATAGAGGTAAAACTAAATATTTAAATTGCAAATCAACTAGCTCTAATTATAAAACCTGTAGTTCCTAAAGTATAGATACAAATTATAATAGCGATAATATTTGGATTTGACAATAAATTAGTTTTATATAATTAGTTTATCTAACATTTATCAAAAGACAACAGATAGTTGTATTACCATTCCTCTATCTGAGCCTATTTATACACTTATCAGGAATGGTATGATGACGATTATCTTATTCCTGGCAGATTTGTCCACCATCCACTACTATTTCAGTTCCAGTGATAAATGCTGATTCATCTGAGGCAAGATAGACAAAAACATTGGCAACATCCAACGGTGTTCCAAGACGACCCAATGGGATTTTTGATATATAATTGTCAATCATGTCCTTCGGTAATCCTGCACTATCCTGGAGCTTTGTTCTAATAAATCCTGGGCACACTGAATTTACCCTTATTTTATACTTAGCAAGTTCAAGAGCCATCGTTTTAGACAGGAGTATGACACCTGCCTTTGAAGCATTATAGGCTGCCAATCCTTCCTCAGCAAGAAGTCCATTTGTGGATGACATATTAACAATTACACCTCCTCCATTTTCGATCATGTTTTCTACCACATATTTTGAAGTTATAAATGTGCCCCTTAGATTCACACTCAATGTTTTATCCCAGTCTTCAACTTTTAGTTCCGGGAATTTTGCAAATGGACCTATTCCAGCGATGTTTGCCAGGATGTCTATTTTACCATTCTTAAAAATTTTAGTGGCTTTCTGAACTGTGTCCCTGATGCTTTCCTCACTTGTTACATCAATTTTAAGACCGGTTAAGTTATCGCCCTGGCCATCCAGTTCATTTAATGTAGAATCTATAGCTTTCTGGTCGCGGTCAACAATTAGAACGTTGGCACCTTCTTCAAGATAACGTTTTGCTACAACTGAACCGATTGACCCAGCACCGCCTGTGATTATTGCATTTTTATTTGACAGTCTCAATTTTTTTCACCTATTTTGTTATATATCCCTGAATTATTAAAAGATTATGGTATATTATTTTCTTATTACATACATGATGATGGGCTATTCATACCCAATGCGCATAAATTAATTATCTAATAATGCAATTGTATCCTATGTCTGATTTTGAGATCGTTGGCGCCGAAGATTTCTTTGCTACAATTTATAGGAGAGGGGCATATGTTGGGCAGATAGTAAAAAATGGGAAGAAAATTTTAAAAGAAACAGAAGATGGGGTAGACATTAAAGGAGGAATACCAATTCTCGTGCCTTACGGAGACCTTGTCAGGGATGCAAAATACACTTTCCATGGGACAGAGTATCATTTACCGAAAAATGCACATGTTGTTGGGAACTACAGGGATTCCATACACGGTCTAACACGGAGCCAGGAATGGAATGTTAAAAAAAGAAATGATAATTCCATTTCCCTATTTACAGAAATAAATGACCCTGGATATCCCTCAATTCTAGGTGTAGAAATTACTTACACCATAATAGAAGGATCTTTTGACGCCAGCATTTCGGTTGTTAATACAGGAGAAATGCCTGCTCCGTTGGTAATCGGTGCACACCCTTATTTCATTACTTCTGGTCCATGGAAACTGCATCACCAGGAGAGGATACAGATGCTCAACTACCCCGATGGAGTATTCCCGGATGGGAAACTGATGGATTATAGTTTCAATGACATAGATAACCCCGAAAAACTTAATCTTGACAGTTCATTTGTAGGAGGAGGTGCATTGAAATTGGAATCAAAATATTCTACTATTATACTTGAACGAATAAATATGACTTATTTTGAAGTGTACAATGGAACATTTGCAGGAAAAGATTCTGTAGCTCTGGAACCATTGACAGGCGCTATAGATGCTTTCAACAATGGCATGGGTCTAAAAGAGCTTGCAAGTGGTGAAAAATTTAAATGTGGTTTCAGGATAACTGTATACTGAAATTATTCTATATTGATAAAAAAATCAATGAAGTACTGCGTCTATTTCCACAAGAATTCCGTCAGCAACAAAACCGGAAACCAGTGTTGTCCTTGCCGGTGGTGAATCCTTGAAATATTCTCCGAATACTTCGTTCATCTCTTTGAAGTAGGATTTATCGCTAATATAAACACCAATTTTTACAATATCTTTTGTTGATTTCCCGGCGGATTCAGCGATTTTCTCAATCTTCTCCATTGATGCCCTGAACTGTGCCTTGAAGTCTTTCTGATTATTTTCATTCTGGCCAGTCTGGCCTGATATGTAAACTGTCTCTCCAGCAATTACTGCATGTGCATATGGCCCTCCACGGCCTAACCCCTCAACAACTATAGATTTGTGCATTTTAATCATATGAGAAGTAGCTTATTATATTTGAATGTTATTAGTAATCCATGAACGTAGAACAAGCATTATTAATAACTTCTGAAACACCTTACATGGCTGTAGACCTTAACCAGACAATGGATAATATCCGTAAATTCCAGGAAATTGCAAACAAAGGCCATAAAACCCTCCGACCACATTCAAAAACGCACAAAATACCCTATTTAGCAAAGCTTCAAATGGAGGAGGGCGCTTCCGGCGTTTGTGTTCAAAAAGTCGCAGAAGCTGAAGTTATGTTTAACGGTGGGATTTCAGATATCCTCATCAGTAATGAAGTGATTGATAAAAGGAAATGTGACAGGATAGCAAGGCTTTCAAAGAATAACTGCAGAATATCTGTTGCTATTGATAGCCTTGAAGGGGCAACTAATCTTTCCGAAAGCGCAGCCTATCTTAACCGGGTTATACCGGTCCTTATTGATATAAATATAGGAATGGACAGATGTGGAATTGATCCGGAAGAAGTTCTAAAGTTCCACTCTGAATTAAAGAAACTACCTAATATTAGGGTTGAGGGCATAATGGCGTATGATGGGCAAGTTCATAGTCCCAGGGCAGTTGAAAGGGAGGAAATGGTGAACAGAGAGCGAGTTATAGTACATGATATTTTTCAAAAATTGAAGAAAACAGACCCAGATATCAAGGTGCTTACTGTTGGTGGCACACCATCTTCCGAGATATGGTCACACTTTGAAGAAGTTTCTGAAATTCAGCCTGGGACATATATATTTTATGATATGCATTGCCAGGAGATGGGGCTGTGTAGCATGGATGAAGTTTCAATGGGGGTGGTTGGACAGGTAATGAGTATGAAACAGGGAAAAAGGATAGTCCTCGATGCCGGGTATAAGTCAATCTCACTGGATCAGGGAGTATACCCCGTTGCCGTCAACCAGAAAGGCATAGTTGGGAAAGTTGTTTCCATGTCTGAGGAACATACAGTAATTAAACCTGACCAGGGAGATATTAAATTGGGAAGCAAAGTCCTTTTGCTGCCTTACCATGCATGCACCACAACAGATTTTTGGGATTATACCTGGATATACGATGGTAAGGCACTACCAGTCATGACAAAAATTATGGGAAGGGGGAAGAGAGAGTAAAGTATCACCCAACACATTTTTTGTGTGTTTTGACACGGGTCTATTCCTTCAAATGGTTCTACAAAATTCTCTTATAGGGTTGCGTACATAATTATGTGTAAATATAAACTTATCAGGTATGGCCGTACGCTTCGCATGCCTTATCATATAATTTCTCTGTAAATCTGAGATGCGGAGATGGTACAACTATACTCTAATGACCAGGACTATCATAACAATATAGGCAATGTATTTTCTGAGATTAGAAAGAAAGTAGAAGCTTTAGATAGGTAAGAGAAATTCAGAATTTTAAGTTAACCATATTAAATTAATTTATGATTAGTAGATGTAATTGGGCCAATTGATAATAAAATTAAAGATCTACTCTGCGCCATTATAGAGCTGGGACAGTTTAATGTTATAAATAAGGAAGAATACATGGAGACATACCAATGAATTCAGGGTATCTAGTGTAATAGGCATTTGAGTTCAACATCAAAACAATCACTCAAAAAGTTATACCCACATCACAATTGAAGGTGATATCTTTTATCAAACCTGTGCATAACTTTTTGATCAAAATTTATGGTTAAAAGTAAAACAAACAATGGAAAACATTGATGAACGGTTTCAGTGGTAGTTTATCTATTAGTGTTTTTAAATTAAAAATTAACCTTTCTGGTGCTATTTTTAACTATAAAATTTTACAGAGAATGCGGAAGACCAACTGTGAAAATGCATATCTATATTCTGTATTAATTATATCATTGCATGTTTATATTACAAAAAGCAGATATGAAGTATTTAAAGAGAGGTGATTTAGATTTTCCTAGTTAAAGAATTAAAATTGTATTATAGTGCTCCGACCGGGATTTGAACCCGAGTCATCGGCTCGAAAGGCCGGAATGCTTGGCCTGACTACACCATCGGAGCATACAAATAAGCCTGGAATTAATGGCCTAAAAGTTGTATGCCATAATCGCATTATATTAATTAAATATTTGTTTTGTTATTGTCATCCTGCGGTCTTCCCCAAGTGATATAATATCAATGGTTTTACCTGTTTTTTCCTCAATGAACTCAATATATTTTTTCATATTCTGGGGAAGTGCCTGGTATCCGTTTGCAATTATATCATCAGGGTTTTCTATGTCGCCCCAACCGGGTAACTCCACATAATCAACATGCAACTTCTCAAAATCCTCCAGCCTTCTCGGAAAATAGTCAATTTCCTTGCCATCTATTGTATAGTTTGTTGCTATCTTTATTGTTTTCATTTTCCCCAGTATGTCTACCTTTGTAATGGCTAAAGAGTCAACATCGTTCATCATTATGGTATACTTTAACAATGGGAGGTCAAGCCAGCCGACTCTCCTTGGCCTGCCTGTAGTTGTACCGTATTCACTGCCTAAATCCCTCAATGTGCTGTCCCCTATTATTTCCGAGGGGAATGGCCCTGAACCAACCTTGGATGTATAGGCCTTGAAAACTCCGATAACACGGTCAACCTTTCTGAAAGAGAATCCAGACCCGGTTGATAGTGCTCCTGCAAGCGTGTTTGAAGATGTGACAAATGGATAGATCCCAAAATCTATATCCAGCATTCCCCCCTGGGCACCCTCAAAAAGTATATTTTTGCCAAGGCGGTAATCGTTGTTTATAACATTCTCTGTATAATCCATATATTGCATGATTGAATTGCCAAAACCACAAAGGTCTTTAACCATTTTAGCCCTTTCTTCAGGATTTTCAAATATGCTGCCCTTTAACAGTTGTTTCTTCATATTGTATATTGTTTCAATTTTGTCTTCAATAATTTCTGGATTCGACAGGTCTATAAAGCGTATTCCGGTTCTTGCATACTTATCCTCGTATGTGGGGCCGATGCCCTGGGACGTTGTGCCTATATTTAATTTAGACCTGATTTCTTCCTCTTTCTTGTCAAGGCATTTATGCATTTTGGTAACTATGTGTGCGCCTGCACTGATTTTTATTTCTATATCTTTCTTGGATTTTTTAAGCAGGTCCAGTTCGGATACAAGTTCTTCCGGATCTATGACCATTCCATTTCCAAGTATGACTTTATTGCTCTGCATTGCCCCCGATGGGACGAGATGGAATTTAAATTTTTCACCCTTTATGACAACCGTATGCCCTGCGTTGCTGCCGCCATTAAAACGTACAACTTCATCATAATCTCTGCTGACAAAATCAGTAATTTTACCCTTCCCCTCATCACCAAACTGCAAACCAAGAATAACTGAAATCACTTTAACCTATATGTTATATTAATTGAGTATAAAACTGTTATTTTAAATCAAGAAAATTAAAAATTAAATCGTTTTCCCTGATAAAGGGAAATGTTCATGGAATTATTTTGCATTTACAATTTAGTTAAGGTATTTTGACACTTCCTCATTTGTATAAACGTGGAAAGTCTCACCAACTTTTATTGAAGCGATTTCAGGCTCTTTCATTGAGCTTGCATCTGCAAGTGCTGATTTAAGGGCTGCTACTCCAAGTTTTATTGTGTCTTCAAGGCTCATGTCGTCCTTGTATTCCTTCTCAATATAATCGGTAACTGCATCCTTCCCTGCACCAATAGCCACTGATTTATATTCATTTATTGTTCCAGCGGGGTCACAATCAAATAACCTCGGGCCTATTGTGTCTGTACCAGCAAATATGATAGATACTCCGTACGGCCTGACGCCTCCAAATTGTGTGTACTGCTGCATCTGGTCGGCCACTTTTTTCACAAGGTTTTCTATATTTGTGAGTGAGCCATATGTTACCTTTTCCTGCTGTGCTCCAACCCTTGCAAAATCTATAAGCACCCTTGCATCAGCAACTAAACCCGATGTTACAGTTGCAACATTGTCATCTACAAGCTGAATTTTTTCCAATGAATTCTTCTCTACAAGCCTGCTTCTTGCCTTCTTTTCTGATAAAAGCAATACGCCGTCCTTGAATTTTATACCAAGGGCTGTTGAACCTTTCTTTACTGCTTCTCTTGCATACTCGACCTGAAATAATCTCCCATCAGGAGAAAATACTGTTATTGCTCTGTCATAAGCCATTTGACCCTGTTGCATTTATTCACCTCTTCCTTAATTATAATATAAGATTATAATCTTTTCTTCAAATCAATATGTATATTTCATTATAAAATTTTCCCTAATCCCGTAAAAGAAAAAAATGTTAAATACAGGATAATTAAATAGTGGCAAACACAAGGGATATATCACTAGATTTTATGTGTGCATATGTCACCCTATAGAACTGTATTTGACAATTTTGCCCATATACGTAGAAATGGGTATTACGTTGATGCAGCAAAAGAATTTTTGAAATATGGAGGAACATCCATGAACATGGTTAATTTTCCGGATTATTTCTATACGCCAGATTCACATTATGAAAAACTGTACAGGGAAACCATAGATGTGGCAAAGACAGTTAGAAATACCGGGGTGGATACGGTAATTACAATAGGGCCATATCCACTGGATTATTTCTATTTCCAATCTGCCCGGAAAGACCCTGTAGATGAAATGAAGAGAGGAATAGACATGGCAGCATCCATTATAACAGCCGGAGATGCTGATGCCATGGGAGAGATAGGGTATCCACATTTTCCCGTTGATGAAAAAGTCTACAGCGATTCAGGGGTTATTCTGGAATATGCACTGGATGTATGCCATGACCATGATATTCCTTTGATCCTGCATACAGAGGACATGGATGAAGAGGGCTATTTAAGGGTAGAATCCATAATTAAGATGCATTACAGCATTGATAGGGTAATAAAGCACCATGCAAATGCCACGGATATCTATTTTAATGATAGCATAACCAGATCATTTGTTGCTTCAAGGAGCAATATAAAGACTGCAGTAAGCTCTGGCAGGGATTTCTTACTGGAAACAGATTATACAGACCAGAAAGACAAGCCTGGCAAGGTTATTCCTGTATACTCGGTGCCGAAAAGGGCTGAAATGATAAAAAATTTATACGAGAATTATGATGAAATATTTCACAGGATTTTTGAGGAAGTGCCTTTCAGGATTTACAGGAAGGAATTCTTCGACAGATGATTATTTAATGCTATATTATTATCATCTATATTGCGTTCCAGGATTTATTAATAAGTTGGCACAATAAAATCCTTTTAGTGATAAATATTTAAATGGCTATGGTATTCGTAATGATAATGATCGACATCAGCAAATATGATAAATTACTGGAAGACCTTAAGGCAATGTTGTTTTCTGAACGAAAATCCAGAAAATTGAACAGGATAGAGCCTAATTTTTACAAAAATATACATTCATTGTTTGTTGAGTTAACAGAGGAAAAAGATAGGGTTGTGTCCAGCGATATAACCGAGTATATGGAAATAACTAAACTCCTTGATGAGGTAAGGAAAAATTTTAAGGCATTTTTTCAGGTAAGATTCGAGAAAATCGGGAAGTACTCCGTTTATGATGAAATAGAGGAATACCTTTACAATATGAGCCCCGAGGAAAAGAATATAATGAAGGAATTGAACGCCCAGATGAAGGGGTACTACGATGATTTTACCGGCATAACAAGGCAAACAGAGGAAATTCCAGAAATGCCTGAAGAAGAAAAGACTGTGGAAGAACCTCCTGAGAAAACTATTACAGAGCCTGAAATCGAAGAAGCACCTGTTGCAGAAGAAATGGTGCTTGTGAGGATAATTAAAGACCAGCCACCAATAGCGCAACCTGATAGGGATTATTATCTGCACAGGAATGACATTCTGTATATTTCAGGTTCATTTGCAAAAATGCTTAGTTCCCACGGAGTCTGTTCTTATATTGAAAAAGGTAAAAAATTATAAGCAGATATTATATTGCTAATCCATGGAAAAAATATGTGATGTCAAAGGATGCAATGAAAAAAGTTTTCAAACAGTGCCAGCTGACCTGGCCGGAAAGGTTTTCTCATTGAAGGAAGAGAAAACCAAGGTCCATCTATGTAAAGTTCATTACAAGGAGTACAAGAAGAATACTAAAAAAGAAAGGGAAACACAGAGGATGGACTGGTAAGTTTTTAGATGGAAGGCATTTCAGCGATTATAACTGTTCTTAACGAAGAGAAAAATATAAGGGACCTTATGGTTTCCCTGATTTCCCAGGAACAACCATTTGAGGTTATTGTAGTTGACTCCATGAGCACGGATAAAACCCCGAAAATACTGAAGGAGTACGCTGAAAAATATGATTTCGTGAAATATTATAGGAAAAAAACAACCAGGGGCGGCGGAAGGAATTATGGCGCATCGAAATCAAATTATGATTATCTTGCATTCATCGATGGCGATGCAATAGCAGGTGAGGCGTGGATTAAAAATTTAAGGGCTTTAACACAAAATTATAACCTTGTTGCCGGTAAAAGCATCAATACAGGCAATATGAGATATTCTATGGAAAGGTTCAGGCTTTATTATGAGGGATTTGAGGTTACGCGCCCTTCCTCTAATTTAATGTATTCAAAATCGCTTTTTCAAAGCATAGGTGGCTTCGATGAAAATTTTGTAACTGCCGAGGATATTGATATGAATATACGGGCAGTAAAATCCGGTGCGAAATATGCAGTATGTGATACCTGCATTGTGTACACCAAAACTAGGGAAACTTTCAGGGATTTCAAAAAACAGGCATACTGGAACGGATACGGAAGGCGCCAGCTAAAGGAAAAGTATGGCAAAACACTTGAATTGTCCCATAGGCTGAATATGAAAGACCTATTCTCGCCTACATATGTTATCAGGAATTTTTATGGTTTAAGAGGTTACATGCACTGCATGCTGAAAAGCAAAAAATAGGCTTTGTTTTATCCGGATTTTACTGGCTGCGCCATGTTATTGCTGTTGAATTGCCATTGCAGGGATGCAATCCCGATGACCGTAAGTAATTGGCATAGTTCAGCATGAATCAGCCCTTTCATCAATGCCTGGCAATAAAACATGATAGGATCTTTTTTTCTGCATTTCTTATGTGCAATAATGCGGTGGGTTTCGAGATGGAAAACCTGCGTGCTATATCATCAAGGCTTGTGGTCCTTGGCCAATCCAGGTATCCGCTATTGTATGCTTCCTGAATTATCTTTTTTTCTGTCGGTGTAAGGCGCATCATGTTCATTTCCTGGTTTAGATTCCTCGATATATCCATTATGCTATCTCCTGAACTCACAGATGTATAATCAAAATACTTTATTTTATTATTCTTTTCTATAAGTTCTAAATCACGCATCATAGAAGATTTATCAAAGTGCATAATAAAATAACTCTCTCCGCCATTAAACGCAATGAAAGGATACATTGGAATTCCGCCACTTTCGTTTATGGCTTGCATTATATTATGCCCTTTTTTTGTGCCTATGAACATGTTGGCATATTTCCCCTTGATGAATCTTATTGTGCTGAAATCCCGCCTGTATATGTTATTTATGTCACTTCCTATGGAATATGCTATCAGGGAATTTGCACTATCCCTCATATTATAAATATTCGATATTATAATCTTTGATTCGTTGTTTTCGGTTGATTTTGATAGGCTACAGTCCCCAGCTACATGCACGCTCAGGAAATACATAGCAAAATAGCCCAATCGAGTATATAACTTTAATTAACATGCAATATTGCAAATGACGGTTTAAACAGCATAGTACTTATTTCATTGAATTTCTTGGGACGCAGCCATCATTAAAATTTTTTGATTGGCAATCATACCCCACAGCTGGTTTCATGCTATAATATGTTATATTAACAGATTATATAGTGGCATACAATAATACATCATGTTAACTGATGATACTTTGCGGGAGGGAATGCAGACTCCCGGATTTGCCATGTCTTATGATGAAAAGATAGAACTTGCAAAACTTATTTCTTCTGCCGGAATTGAGCGGGCACTTGTTGCCTATCCACCGGCACATAAATCTGAATTTGATGTCACAGCTGCTATTGTGGATGGCAAATATTTCCAGCAGGTATTCGGGCTCGGGCGCACAGTAAAGGAAGACATCGATATGATTAATGCAACCGGGGCTAATATTTCACTTCACCTGCCATTTAAACTTGATAATCTGGATCCGATATATGAAAACATAAAATATGCGTGTACACTGGGAAAACTTGTTGAAGTTGGCTTTGTGGATATAGATATGTTTAGCGTTGACCAGATAACAAAATTTTGCCTCAGGATGGAGGAGTTAAATGTTGATGTGGTCCAGCTGCCGGATACACGTGGTAAAATGAATCCTGCAGCCATAAAAAATGTATTTGAAGCTGCAAGAAAAGCCACAAATATAAAAATAGAAGCCCATTGCCATAATGACTATGGGATGGCAGTAGCCAATACAGTATCAGCAATATCGGCAGGTGCCGATTATATAGATACAACAATATTTGCCACTGGAGAAAGGAATGGCATTGCTGATTCCATAACACTGGCAGATTATCTGATGAAAAATAATTTGGAAAAGTCACTGGATATAAAGGGCATTAGAAAAGCATATAATTATATGTATAATCTTATTTTAAAGAAAATTGGCGTTAATTTCTTTACAGATAATTTGCCCATATATGGAAACAATTCTGGAATACAGACGGCCGGAACCCATGTAGCCTATGGGAATGCCTTTACCGAAAAAAATTATTCTGTGAACGTTTACACCGGGAAGAAAATGATTATGGAGATACTGGATAACAATAATGTAGCATATGATAAGGAAAAAATAGGGAGAATAGTGTCTATGATTAAGGATGAATCTGCTATCCGTGGTGAGGCTTTGCCAGTCAAGGATATTATAAAAATCGCTGATGGTGCCATATGAAGAGGGTTATAGAATTGGGGCAGATAGTAGCAGGGCCCACTGCAGGATTAATTTTTGCTGACATGGGATTCGAGGTTATAAAAGTTGAAAAACCATGCAGCGGTGATATATCAAGGGAATTAAACGGAACCAGCGCTGGAACATTTATGTATTATAACAGGGGCAAAAAAAGCCTTGAACTGGATATTAAAACAGATTTTGGAAAAGAAGTACTGACTAAACTTTTGAGTACTGCAGATATTATTGTGGAAAATATGGCACCCGGCACTATGAAAAAAATTGGATTCTCCTATGAAGATGTTAAAAAAATCAATAGCCGAATCATATATGTATCCATAAAGGGATATATGGAAGGCCCTTACGAAAATAGAAAATCCCTTGATTATCCAATAGAAATAGAATCTGGCCTTGCTTATATGACCGGGACAAAAGATCGGCCGATGAGAATGGGTGCATCAATAGTAGACATGGTAGCTGCTATACTTGGTGTTACAAAGGCTTTCCAGTTAATTTCAGAAAATAAGGGCGGGCTGGTAGAAATAGGCCTTTTTGAAACTGCAATGTTTCTGGCAGGGCAGCATATAGCAACATACGAGATAGAAAAAAAGGATCTGGAACCTATAAATGAAATGAATTTCGCATGGGGTATATATGACTATTTTATGTCATCTGATAATAAGAAACTTTTCATAGCTGTAGCCACGGATGACCAGTGGAAAAAATTCTGTGAAGGTTTTGGGCTGCAAAGCATAATCACGGATGAAAAATTTTCCAGCAACAATGCAAGGTATATGCACAGAGATTTTCTTATACCATTAATTCAGAAGAAGCTATTATCTATGAAGTATGAAGAGATAAAAAATGTACTGGATTTATATAATATAAGTTACGGAACACTTAATAAGCCCTGGGATCTGTTGCATGACCCGCAGGCTCTGAAATATATGGTAAATATGAATTACAACAATAATAGCTATGAAGTCCCAAGGCTCCCGTTTTCGGTGGCGCAGAATAATAACGCACCAACACTTGGAAATTGTACCAAAAAAATACTGTCTGATCTGGGTTATAGTGATACCCGGATAGAAGAGGCAATAAAAACAATGATTAAATAAGCTATATTTGATCTAACATATTATAATACTACTTTATATATACTTCTAATATGCATTTTTATGCAAAATAAACCTTATGAAGGTAGTGTTTCAGACAGGCTTGAACGGATTCCATTCAGTTCAGTGCAGAGAGATTTCCTGCTGATGGTAGCCGGTGGAGAGTGGGCTGAAACTTTGATGTTGCTGGGCAATGGTGCAATTTTAGCACTGGTTGTATCTGTATTGGGAATTACACACAGCCTTGGTGCTACTATTATAACTACTGCATTCTTCCTCGGGGAGTTTGTGGGAAGTGCGTTCTTTGGATGGCTCGCAGATAGGAGGGGAAGAAAATTTGTCTTCCTTTATAATCTTCTGGTATTTTCATTCGGAATGCTTATAGCTGGATTCATGTCAGATCCATTCCTAATCGCCGTATTCATATTTATAGGTGGCATAGGTGTTGGTGGTGAGTTCCCCCTGGTGGACTCATTTACCACTGAAATGATGCCAGCAAAGGTTCGTGGCAACCGTCTGGCGTGGGTTTATACAATAGCTGTAACAGCTGGCTTTGTCATAGCGTTCCTGACATATGAAATGGATATAATAGCGCCGACTTATTACTCATGGAGAATACTATTCTGGTTCATGGCTGTGGTTGGATTCGCAATATGGGCCGTCAGGACAAGGCTTAAGGAATCACCAAGATGGCTTGAGGTACATGGAGAATACAAAAAAGCCAACGAAATTACCACTGAGTGGGAACAGAAAACTATGGAGAGAAAACATCTAAAGGAACTCCCGCCTGTTACAACGAATACCCCCATTGAACAAAACAGAAGCAAATACAAGGATATTTTCGAACCGGATGTCAGGAAAAGGTCAATAATGATGATTATCTTCCAGTTCTTCCAATCCGGCATATTCTATGGATTTACAGCACTATCCCCATTATTCCTTATTGATAAGGGCTTTGACCTGCCAAAAACTCTGGAATTTACATTCCTGATATATGCTGGATTCTTCTTTGGGTCAGTATTCAATCTGTTCATAATAGACAAAGTTGAAAGAAAATGGGGAATAATAGGCACCGCTGTCCTCGCAGGAATATTTGGAACTGCATTTGCAGTGGTGTCAAATGTATATCTGATTGTAATATTCGGATTCATAACAACATTCCTGCTATGGAATTTCTCAAATTTCTACCACGCTTACCAGGCAGAAATATTCCCTACAAGAATCAGGCCAACAGCTGCCGGAACAGTATATGCAGTCAGCAGGGTATCAACTGCAATTTTAACACTGTTTATAGTTGATATATTCCTGCCGCATGGTGTTCTTGCAAGTTTCGGGATAATATGGGTTTTCATAGCCATAGTTGTTGTCGATATATGGGTTCTTGGTCCGAAAAGTTCTAAGGAACAGGTAGAAACAATAGCACAATTATATTGTCCCGTAAATATTTCCTATATATACCCTCTAAAAATATAATAAAAGAATATAAGCCCAGAATGAAGTTAAATGAGAAAAAAATAAAATATATAATAAGGGAGAAAAATAAGAGAAGATCATCTACAGAAATAGCTAAGGAAATGAAAATAACAACAAGGTATGTAAATTACATATACAAAAAATACAGGGATAATGGAGAATATACAATAGGTAAAAGGAAACATAGGGAATTAAACAGCAAGGATATAGAAATAGTTAAAAAAATAAGATATGAATACCCTATGTCAGGACCTGAAAGAATAAGGAAATACCTTAAAAGAAAGGGGATAATAATAGCTAAAAACAATATATACAGAATACTGTTATTATTAAATATGGTTGATAACAGCAATAATAAGAAGAAACAGAGAAAATATATAAAATATGAGAGGAAACATAGCAACTCACTATGGCATATGGACTGGACTAAATACAGTGACAGTGAGAAGTTAATAATAATAGAAGATGATGCTTCAAGGTTCATAGTAGGAATGGGAATATACGGTGAGGAAACAATAGATAATACAATAGAAGCACTGGAAATAGCAATAAACACTTACGGTAAGCCTGAAGAGATATTAACAGACCATGGAACACAGTTCTTTTCAAATGGTAAGAATGGAATACCTGGAGATCACAATAAGTTCCAGGAATACTTAGATAACAGTAATATAAAACACATACTTGGAAGGGTAAAACACCCTGAAACAAATGGAAAACTGGAGAGATTAAACTATACCATAAAACGTTTAAGGCCATATTTCAGTACCTGGGAAGAGGTAGTATACCATTACAACTATGAAAGGATGCATGACTCACTGTCAGATGGTGATAATATAGTTACACCAGCAATGGCATATAAAAATAAAATGGTGGTAAAATGAAAAAATATAAATTCATACAGTATATAAAGGAAATAATAATGGGACAGTACAAACAATAGCACAATAATAAATTTTTTATAATATTAATTGGATCTTTTTACAACATTATCTGGCGATATCTTCAGGTACCTCATTTGTTCGTTCGTTTTTGTGGGCATGCATGGAGAAATCTCTGCTGCACTATACAGAGAGGATAGTACGTTAATTAAAATTCATATGTATTGAATACCGGCAATGCGGTTTATGTTGTAACCGCTATGCATGCAGTAGCTATTATTAATCCAAACATGAGAAGGTATACAACCTCATTTTTCCTTGATAATACAAGGTCCCCCATTATATTTTTGTTTCTGCCAATTATCCACATCATTGCCAGAGGTGCAATCAATGCAAAAACAAAGAATATAAGGAGATACAGGACAATTGCTATCATGCTTGATGGGTTGATAAGCATTATTGCTACTACGGCTGGCAGGCTTTCAAGTATATATATAATCCAGTATGATTTCTTTTTCAGGTTAAGAGATTCAGCTATGCCCCATGCACTCCCGAGGGATATGGTAATAAGTGCAATAAAACCTGCAGCTATTAATCCTATTCCGAGGATAATTGGTGAGAAAGACCCTGCTACCGGAATAAGTACTTTGCCAAGTTGCTGTGGAGTTGCAAAAAAGGATGAATGATTTGCATGTGGGATTCCCGCAAAAGCCATTTCAGCAATAACCATAAGAAGTTCAGTCACTATGGCTCCGGCGAGTGTTTCTTTGCGCATTATTCTGAGAGACCTGCGCCGTGTAATTCTTATATGTCCACCATCCAGATCACCGAGTTTCAACCCGGTAGCTGATGCCTGGAAGAATATCATAAATGGCATTATTACTGCACCAACATTAGCTGCAAGCAGGAAGAAATACCCTGCGGTAGGTTTTATCAATATGGGGTTGGCCAGAGGTGATGACACAGGTATAATGCCTCTCAATGCCAGCGATAGAAGCAATGCGATTATCAAAAGCAGTGAAATTATAATAAGGGGCTTTTCAGCCTCGCTATATTTTTTTCTTGTAACAATTAATATGTGTATAACATATATAACTGGAATAGTATAATAAATTGAAAGGCCCATTATTTCCAGGCCTATTCCTATTCCAAGGTATTCAATGCCATAGGTTACCGTATCGGTTAAAGCCATGGGCAAAGCAACAATGGATGCTATTCTTTTCCCGTAATTCTTCCTGACAATGTCCCCAAGCCCGCCTTTAGTTGCTATCCCGATCCTTCCAGCAAGTTCCTGAATCACATATAGCGGTATTATAAGAATGAGCATAAGCCATATTAAGCCGTATCCAAGAGTTGCACCGGTTTGTGCTGCTCCAATATATGAGGAGGCATCCATATCAGCCATCATGACAAGCCATGCAGGCCCGAATAGGGCGATGGTATCCCTGTTTAATAATCTCCGCCTTTTATGTAAATCGTCTACGTCCATTAGCTACATCCCTGAACCTACAATACAATAGGGTTGTGTTGTATTTTTAGGTTAGCCAAAGTGTATATTTAAATGTTTGTTAGGCACACCTAACTAATTGTATTACAGCATATATAGGGTTTATCAACTTATAGAACGTACAAAATAAACTGGATTTGTTAAAATTTTTGCTGGTATAAAAATGGTAAAATGCTCTAATCTGTATAAATGGGACCGTCCGAATTTGAATCGGAGTCACCAACACCCCAAGCTGGTAGGATACCAAGCTACCCCACGGTCCCTTGTGTTATGAATATCCAGATAGGATATAAAAATTTTCAATAGCAGAAATTATATTATAATTCTGCACATAATATTAATTATAAATTTTTATGGATATTCAGGAATATGAGATAACCTCATCCAGCAGGTCTGCGTTTGAAAGTATCATCCTTCTGCAGCAGTACCTGTCAACGCCAAGGTTGTCAAGTATCTCTGATTTTTCTTTGCCAGTAGGGTCGTGTCCGGTATCCTTGCGTATTTTTTTAGATTCTTCTACAAATCTTACGTAATCGGAACCGATAACCTTGCCACAGCTGAAACATCTCACCGGTATTATCATGATATCACCTGTATGATTTCTGCCTCTTCGCCCTGGCTCCTGAACCCATAGGTTTTTTCGGCATTTTTCTCCTTATGTCGTTTACCAGCATCGTCCTGTCATATGTCCTGATTGTGTTTTCCAGTTCGTGGTCATCTGAGAAGTATTTTACTATTCCCTTTGCCATTGCAGTTCTTGCGGCGTCTGTTTGCCCGGTATTTCCTCCTCCGGTTACCTTTATTTCTATATCTATTTCATTCGCCCTGTCTCCCAGTATCTTCAGGGGCTCCATGACTTTATTTCTCAAAAGTTCTATAGGATAGAGTTCTACCGGTTTGCCGTTTATGAAGACTTTCCCGTTGCCCTTGCGGGTTATGGCCCTTGCAACTGCAGTTTTTCTCTTTCCTATTGTAAGTATTTCATTGCTCATTGGTTCTCACCTAATATCTTTGAAATGTCTCCCAGTGTTATAAATCCTGTTGCGTTTGTATTCATAGCCTTGTCTATTTTAACAAATTCAACATCAGTTAAGGATTTTGGTATGCCGCTGTATACCTTGCACCTTTTAAGTGCTTCAAGCCCCTTTGTTTTCTTTATTGGAAGCATTTCACTTACCGATCTTCTCATAATCTGGTCCGGTGTTCTGGGATAGTATGGACCTTTTCTTACACTTCCTATATTTCTCCTGTGGTTAAATTTATCAAGAATAAACTTCCTGCTTCCTGTTATGGCTATTTTAGAAGCATTAACTATAACGACCTCTTCGCCTGAAAGAAGCTGTTTCGCCACATAGGTTGAAAGCCTTCCGTAAATATGGTTGTCGCCATCAATATATATCATATTTATCACTTTATAATTTTTAAATTGGTACCCTTTGGATTTTCATCGGCAAGATCCTTTAACTCTATGAACTCGCTACCTGATTCGGCAAGTTTAAGCTTTGCCTTATCACTTGCTTTTACCGCTGCAATTCTGACCTTTTTATGGAGTATTCCTGATGAAAGAAGTGTTCCGGGTATAACCACAGTATCTCCCTCAGAAACAACCCTGTCAAGTTTCCCAAGGTTCACGTCTGCGTAATGGTTTCTTGAAGAATTTAATCGAGAGGCAATATCACGCCAGAATATGCTCTGGCTTTCCCTCGATCTTTCAAGCAAATTGTTTATTACATCTATTAAATAGACGCTTGTCTTTCTCTCTACTTTGATCGACATAGGGCTATATTGATAATTAATTAATAAATTTATTGAATGCCTGAGCTACAAAGAAAGACAGGGGCAATGCTTGATTGCCGGCAAACAGGCAGATGCTGCCAGGAAAAGGTCAATTAAGGCTTTTGCCCTTCGTCTCCGGTGCAAGCAGGAAAGTAATGGAAAAACCTATTACTTCAAACACCACAAGGAAAATCAGGACAAATGTAAATGGCAGTGTAAATAGTATAATTGGAAATGCTATGGTGCCGACAATAGCACCTACTCTGGATACTGATGTGGCAAAACCCATTGCAGTTCCACGGATCCTTGTTGGGAATATCTCCACAGGATAATCATAGGTAAGGTTTGTTGGCCCCATATTATGGAAAAGGTGCATTGTTGCGAATGCAAAGAAGGTCAGAAGTATTCCAAGGGCAATAAAATTTGATACTGCAGCAAAGATAATAAGAGAAACAGCGGCACCGCCAAAACCTATTAGCTCCAGGCTCTTCCTCCCGGTTTTTTCAACATAGTACATGCATATAAGAAAACCTATAAAGACTGGCAATTCCTCAAGGAGGGTGGCGAGCACAACCATAACAATGTTGGAATTGCTATAAGCAAAAGCAGATGGGGTATATTCCCAGACGCCATAACTGGAAACATCGTATGAAAACCATGCAACTGAGACGAATATAGTATAATAAAGATATTTTTTGGAGAATAAATCCCTGATTTTTGAATTCCCACTTTCCACAACGGGAAGTTCATCCACTTCCATGCCTGCTGATTTGCCCAGGTAATTGGATGATTTTAATGCCTCACTGTCTTTTCCTTTTCCTGTAAGCCAGAATGGGCTCTCTGGCAGGTTTCTCCGCGATAGTATAACGAAAAATGGTATAATTGCACCTGTAAGGTATAATATTCTCCAGTTTATAGCTGCAGGAATGTAGAGAATAACAGGAATTGCCACAAGCAGAAGGACAACACCACCGATTGTCCAGGAAAATATGTTAAACACAAGGAATTTGCCACGTTTGTTTTTCGGCGAGAATTCTGCCTGAATTGATGAGCTTATTGGATAATCTGCGCCAATTCCCACACCTGCCAGAATTTCGAATATTATAAATTCAAGAATATTGGTAGAAATGCCACTCATAATGAGAAATACCATTGTTATAATCAAGTCGTATTCGTATATTTTTTTCCTGCCATACTTATCGGAGAGGTTCCCGAGAATTATGCTTCCAAAGAACATTCCTATAAACAGGGAAGAACCCATGAATGCAATGTAATAAACGTAAAATGGCGTTCCAGAAACCAGGTGGAAGTAATCACGCATATAAAGTATGGCAATTGAGTAAATTGAAAGCACATAGCCATCCATGAAAATACCCATTGAGGAAAGCAGTGTGATTTTTAGCAGAAACGGGCTTACTGGCAGTTCATCTATTCTTTTATGAACAGAAAGCATCTTAATCCTTTCTTTATCTTATATTTAATGATAAAGTTTGCCAAACCAATTTATTGCAATCTGTTTATGGTCTGGCGCATGATTCCCATTATTTTAAAAAATTCAGAATCAGTTATATTTGCCCGTGCTATTATGCGATTGAGCATATTCATGAGCGTATCAATTTCCTGTTCATTATAGTCTATTTTAGCCAGCAATTCTTCAAGCCTTCCTGCAAGTGTATCAATTTTGTCACGCCCTATGAGGTCATGTGTTATAGTAGCATTGCATGAATAGTTTGCCTTGATCATTTCATATAGTATTATTGCAACAGCATGTGATAAATTGTATACAGGATATTCAGGGTTCCCTATTATTTTCAGGAAAAAATTGCACATTCCCAGTTCTTCATAGTTGAGACCGTTGTCCTCCCTTCCAAATACAAGGGCAACTTTCTGCCCTGTAAGCCCGTTAGTTGACCAGAACTCTTCAGGCCCGGTTGGAACTCTCCTGAACTTTTCGCCGGATTTAGAGATATCTGAAGTCCCTGCTATTATCTCAAAGCCACTCACAGCTTCCTTAAGAGAATTAAAAATTTTTGCATTTTCTAAAATATAACGGCCATGCATAGACCGGTAAATAGCTTCTGTTTCAATAGGGGTTTTAACTATCCTGAGATCGCTTATTCCACTATTTGCCATTGATCTGGCAACTGCCCCTATATTGCCCTGGTATTTTGGTTCAACCAGAACCACAGAAATAATTTTATCAAGGTCTAACATTTATTGTGTTTCTTTGACGTTGTCTTTCTGGTTTTCCTTTGAATCTTCTTTTTTCTCCTCCTTGTTCTCGGCAGGAGCTTCTTCCTTCTTTTCTTCTTTTTTCTCCTCTTTCTTATAAAGTTCTTTTACAACTACGTCTTTCTCAGGCATGTATTTCCTTATATCGTTTACGATTTTATACTTGGAATCTATCCAGTTAACGTCAAATTTTGCTTCTTCCGGAATCTGAATGCTTATAGAATCATTTTCTATTTCGACCACAAAATTATCTGAATCTGAATAGTCCATATCTATTATTGCGTTTACTTTTCCCTTGACATCGTCGATAACCTTGCTAATCTGGTACTTATAGTAAAGGTCTTTTCCAGCAAGCTCATGGTTATAATCAATTAAAACCCTGCCTGGAGTAACAGATATTATTCTGCCGACTTTGTTGTTTATATTTACTTCTTTTCCAATTTCAGGATTAATCTTATTTCTCTGGAATTCTCTCATGGGGACAACCTTAATGTTTTTGGTATCTCTCATGCCATATGCATCCTTTGCCGGGACTGTTACCTCGTACTCTTTGCCGAGCTCTGCCTGCTTAAATGAATCGTTAATTTCCTTGAAAAGGCCATCTGTGCCAATAACAATAACTGCATTTTTGTACTTTTTCTTATCGTCAAATATATTTTCCTGTTTGGCTAAGTCTTCCTTGCTAGTTGAAATCAATTTTTTATCCTGCCCTGCACGCATTTCAAAGCTTAATTCTATGAAATCTCCATCGTTCATCAATAATCACCAATAATTTACTGTATGGAATTATTAATTTCTATTTATATTTATTGAAATACGGGGAACCGGTCCGGGCATGGTTAAATTATATATATTTTCACCCTATTAACAAGGCTTTTATATATTGTATTAATAGTTTATTATGAAAATATATATTGATGGAACATGGAAAGAATCATCAAATGGAAATACGTTAAACAAGTACAACCCGAGCACTGGAGAAGTTCTTGATACATTTCCCGCTGCCACTAAAGATGATATTGATGCAGCTATGGATTCCGCTGAATCCGCATTTCCCTCATGGTCAGATATGGGAACACAGGAAAGGGCAAAAATCCTGTATAAGGCAGTAGAATTAATATCGCAGAAAAGAGGGGAGCTTGAAAACCTGCTAACTTTAGAAGTTGGAAAAATAAAACGTGAGGCTATAGATGAAGTTGATGGTGTTATTGACCAGATTCAATACTACGCTGAATTTGAAAGGAAGCTAACAGGAGATATAGTGGAAGGGTCCAGTTCAAAAAGGAAAATATTCCAGTATAAAGTTCCATATGGCATAGTGGTTGCAATAACGCCATGGAATTTTCCGGCAGCTATGGTTGTGAGAAAGCTTGCACCGGCATTGTTGACAGGAAATACCGTTATACTGAAGCCAAGTTCAGATACACCGCTTACTGCCAACTGGATCGTCAATAAATTTATAGAAGCAGGAATACCCAAGGGAGTTTTGAACTTTGTAACAGGCCGTGGATCTGAAATAGGTGATTATATAGTAAACCATAAAAAGGTCGGCCTGGTAACTATGACAGGTTCAACTTCAACCGGGCAAAAAATCATGCAAAATGCATCCTCAAATATGGCAAAATTAATTCTGGAACTTGGTGGAAAAGCCCCATTTATCGTATGGAAGGACGCTGATATGATAAGGGCATTGAAAAGCCTAATATGGGCAAAGTACCTCAATGTTGGACAATCGTGTATAGCTGCAGAGAGATTGTACATACATGAAGATATATATGACAAATTTATGTCAAAGTTTGTCGCAATCACAAAGAAATTGACAACAGGGGATCCGGATACATCCGATGTTGGGCCACTGATAAATAAAAACGCGCTGGCTGGGATGGTACAGACAGTAAACAATGCAAAGGATTCCGGGTATAAAATACTCACAGGCGGCAATACTCCGGACCTTCAGGGAAAGTATAAAAACGGGTATTTCTTTGCACCAACCATAATAGAAAACGTTCCACAGGATTCCGGATTATTCCAGGATGAGATATTTGGCCCTATTATAGGCACTGAAAAGATTTCCGGGGTAGATGAGATGTATAGAAAAGCAAACGATTCGAAGTTTGGATTGGCATCTTACCTGTTCACTGAAGACCCTGAACTCATGCTGGAGGCATCCGAGAAAATCAGATTCGGGGAACTCTATATAAACATGCCAGGGCCTGAAGCGTCACAGGGCTACCATACAGGATTTAGAATGACAGGTCAGGCAGGAGAAGGCAGCAAATATGGAATAAACGAATATCTGAAGTTAAAAAATGTATATGTTGATTATTCAAAGAAGGCACTTTACATAAATACTATAAACAACAGCCTTTTTGATAATCTATAAATTTATATTTCTGTGATGATGCCTGTATCGGCATCTATGCTTATTGTTGTATTTTTGTTTATCTGTTTAACCAGTTCGGCATTATATACCAGAGTTTTTCCGGCATCCAGGAATTTGTCTATTATCCTGTTGGTAACATCGGATTTTATTATGGCTGCGTTATATTTCGAATAATCGATATTGCTGTCATATCTGTCAAGAAGGATGATGTTTCCGTTTTCAGGAGCATCCGTATCAATTTTTCCTGTTACGTTGTGCCCTGCAGGGTACCCCCTGCCAATGAAGCGCCCTATAGAAATAACCCTGATGTTATTTGTACCTCCAAGGTATAGGGATGGAGAACCTGATACAACGATGGCCTTTTCCCCTGGATTCAGCAATCCAAGCGGGGCTATTTTATTTATTATATCGTATATATTTTCCTCCTTCGCCTGTGCTTCCGGCAGTACAACTGGTATTACGCCCCTCATGAGATTTATAGACCTTGCAAGCCATTCAGTTTGCACGATAGCATAGATATCATTGACAGGCCTGATTGCCGACAATATTTTCGCTGTATGGCCTGTTCTTGTCATTGCAATAATGGAACTTACATCAATGGTATTTGACATAATTTTCACACCCTTGGCAACAGAGAAAGCTATGGGATCCACCATAAAATTCTCCGGTTCAGGGAAAGATGTGGATTGTGATTCTACATATTTGGAAATCTCGTAGAGGTATGTTACAGCCTCTACCGGATATTTTCCGATAGCAGTTTCCTCAGACAGCATAACAGCATCAGTATCATCAAGTATGGCATTTGTTACATCCGATACCTCAGCCCGGGTGGGTGAATCTGAATTTACCATAGATTCAAGCATCTGTGTTGCTACTATGGTTGGCACTGCATATTTATGTGATATGTCTATAATCCTTTTCTGGGCCATTGCAACTTCTTTCAATGGCAGCTCAACACCAAGGTCTCCCCTGGCGACCATGATAAAATCAGAAGCTTTCACAATTGATTCTAAATTATCGTAACCGCTTTTTGTTTCGATTTTGCTTATAATATCGCCCTGCCCTTTTCGGTCATATATGTAGTCCTGAAGCTCATAAACATTTTCACGTGACTGGACAAATGAAAGTGCATAGAAATTTATATTATTTTTCAGGCCTTCCTCCAGGAACATTTTGTCCCTATCTGTAAGGACTCCAAGGTCAATGTATTTGCCCGGAATATTTACCCTTGACCTATCGTGTATTGTTCCGGTATCCATGGCTCTAGTTGTTATTACTCCATTGCTGATGGATTCCACATTGAATCTTACCCTGCCATCATTTATCGCTATCAGTGTATCCTTATCAACATAATCAGAGATTTTGTAGTTAATGGATATATCAGATTTAACTCCCGGGTTATCTGAAATTCCATATGTATTCCCGGCTGTTATGTTTAAAATTCCACCGGGAAATTCCCCTGTTCTGAGCTCAGGCCCCTTGAGGTCCACCATTATTCCAAGTTTCTTATTATATTTCTCATTTATTTTATAAACAAGGCGGCTGACATCTGTAATATAACCTTCTGAAATATGTGCAGTGTTAATCCTTATGGTGGCCAATCCTTTATCAGCCATTTTTGTGATAATAGATTCATCAAAACTTGCCGGGCCTAAGGTGGCCACTATTTTGGTTTTCGTCATAAAAACTGATAATTGATACTATAATAAGCTTATTGGTTAACCATTTAGTGGAAATTTATATTTTTTCCAGAAGCTGTATTCCAAGAAGGTCTGCACTATCCTCCATGATTTTCTTAAATGCCCTGACTATCCTCATTCTTTTATTTTCCTCGCTGTTGCCAATTATAGGGCAATTCAAATAGAACTCATTGAAAGATTTAACAAGGTAAAGGATATAGCCAGCTATTATATCCGCCCTCAGGAAATCAACTGAATTCTGTAAATAGTATGGATAAACATACATCGCCTTTATAAGCGCCTTCTCGAATTCATTGTATTCCTCAGTGGAACTTTCAGTATTGCCAGTTTTGGAAATCAGGCTGCATGCCCTGGCATATGCATACATAATATAAGGAGCAGAATCCCCTTCAAAGTTGAGTGCCTCATCCCACCTGAATGTCAATGGCTTGTTGGCATTTATTTTTATAATGTTGTAACGGATTGATGATGCTGCTATGGCATTGCTTATTTTATCAACTTCCTCCTTGCTGTACTCCGGCCTTTTTTGCTTTATTATAGCTGCAGACTCCTCAACAGTTTTTTCATATAGATCGTTAACAGTAACAATATTTCCTTTTCTTGTTGACATCTTTCCTGTATCGAGGGAAACAAACCCGTAGAACAGATAGTCGATCCGGGATGGGAAATCCAGGTAATTATGGAGGACATAATCAAGATTTTTGGCATGGTCTTTGTGGTCTTCGCCTAAAACATCGATTATCCAGTCGAAATTTTCTGATTTGAACATATGGTAGACAAGGTCTCTGGCAAAATACAGCGATGTCCCATCCTGCCTTGTTAGAAATATTTTTTTATCACCAATTTCGATATATTTAGCCTTTCCCTCTGACTTCAGGTCTTCCGAAAGTGAATCTATTAACTGTGCAACATTGCCATACATAATAAAATTGGACTCCCATACATATGTAGAAATATGTATGCCCAGTTTGGCCAGTGAATCTGTTATTGACTTAAGGACTATGGATGCGGTATTCTGTATTTCCTTGATTAATTCATTATCCCCTGTTTCATATTTTTCATCAAGTTCCTGGACTTCTCTTTTTATATCCGGGTCACTGTCGATATTTGTGTAAATTTTCTGGTATCCGTCCAGCAGATTTTCCACTGTCATTTCCTCATCTTTGTGGTATTTAATATGGCCCAGGTACAGTGAAATAACCTGTTTGCCGGAATCGTTTACAAAGTACTGGGTTAAAGATCTTGTTCCATAACGTTCTATTATTCTGAAAATAGAATCGCCTATTATCGAGTTCCTTATTCTGCCTACATGTATCGGCCCGGTGGGATTGGAGCTTGTATGCTCTATGAGTGCTTTTGATGTATCCTGGAAAGTGTTTGGGTACTTGCCGAAAGTCCCGATAGAATTTTCCACTGTATCCAGCATCTTGCTAGACTTTATATAAAAATTTATGTAATTGCCCTGAAGCTCTACCCTGTCAATAAACTCCATGTCCATGCTTGATTTAATTCTGGAATAAACCTCCTCACGGTTATCTTTAAATTTAAATATTTTAAGTGTAAAATCACCAAAATTTGTACCCAGTTCCATGTCATTGTCCTGTACACTGTATATGGTTTTAATTTTGTCCAGCATAATTTTTTTGTAATCATCAAAAAGAAGCATTATTGGTAATAAATTATATGTAGTTATATTTTTTTATATCCAGTGTTAACGGATCCGGATAAAATCGATTGATAAATATAACATATTGCCATTATAATTCATGGAGATTCTGGAAAAACCCATAAATGGCAAAAATATAAAGATGTACATAGGTTCCGGGCTTGAAAACAAAATCAACAGTTTCATGGAAGATTATGGCAAAAATATTTCCTTTGTTAGCTATGCACTGAAGCAGCTATACAAAAGCAAGATAAATGCCATTTCTTCATACAAATCATTTTTGAAAGATGGAGAATCATCTAAATCTCAGAAGTATGTTAATATTGTTATAAAAAAACTGATAAATATGGAAATTGAACGGGACAATTCCGTGTCGTATATAGGCGGGGGAACTATAGGAGACCTTATAGGATATTCAGCATCTGTGTATAAGCGTGGAGTGCACCTGATAGGAATTCCAACAACCTTGCTTGCCCAGGTAGACAGTTCCATAGGTGGCAAGAACGCTATAAATTTTGAAAATTTAAAAAATGCTATGGGGACATTCTATAATCCTGATGTAATCTTTGCCGATGTTGATTTCCTGCTCGGGTCGGACCCTGCACTTTTAAGGGATGGCATAGCAGAAGCAATGAAGATGGCCCTTGTAAAGGACAGGGAATTTTTTAATTATTTTACCTCAAAAAACTTGAATTCTATATACAATAGGAAAAGCCTGGAATATGTAATATCAAAAAGCGCAAAGATAAAACTGGATGTTGTTTCGGAAGATTTTTTTGATTCCAGGAAAATACGGTACCTGCTAAACTTTGGGCATTCCATCGGGCATGCTATAGAATCTTATACTGAAAACAGGGTGTCCCATGGAACTGCTGTTGCCAATGGCATGATACTGGAAAGTTATCTGGCATATAAGGCCGGATTTTCTGAACCATTTTACGAAACAGTAAGGGATGCAGTATCAGCCTATGGGATTCCATTGCTGGATTTCAACACTATTGAAACAGATAAGCTGGTATCCTTTATAAAAAATGACAAAAAAGTCGAAAATGGAAAGCTGAATATGGTAATGTTAAAAGGCCCCGGACAGGCAGAAATTGGTGAAATAGGATTCCAGCAGATGAGGATGTATGTTAATCTCTACAAAGAGAGAAGCACGAAGGGAAACCATTGATTTAACAGGATGTGTGGATTCTGGAAATAACCGTACAAATATTTATAATCCTATGTGGAATATTAACAGTGAAATGACACGGTGTCACAGGGCAATAGGTACAATTACAGATATCGATATGGAAAGAAGCATCCCGGAATTTAACACTGTACTTAATGCTTTATCTGCAAAACTTTTCCAGAAAGAAGTTATGCGCATTAACATTGCGTTGGACAGGAACATTATGCCAGCAATAATTAAGGGATTCAGGAGGTATAAGGTATGAATTTTTCAGCTTTAATAGGTAACCCTGTAGGCCATTCTATAGGTCAGGATATTTACAACAGCCTGTTTATGGACTACGGTATAGATTCCATGTATATTGCAATAGATCTGCACAGGAAAAATTTGCCACGATTTTTTGATTTGTCCAGGGGCAATATTGAAGGCTTCAACATAACTGCACCGTATAAGGAAGAGTCAATACAATTTATAGACTATGCAGATAAAATAGTTTCTGATACCGGATCGGTTAATCTCGTAAAAAACCAGGGTGGAAAATTATACGGATATAACAGCGATTACGCTGGATTTATGATGCTTGCCAGAAAAAATAATATTGATTTTTCAGGTAAAAATGTAATAATAATGGGCACAGGTGGTGCAGCCAGGACAGTTGCATATTCAATAATGCAAAATTATAATTCAAATATCAGCATAGTTTCAAGGAATCCTGGGGAAAAAAAGATTTACGGAATAGCCACAACAGGATATAATGATATAAAGGAATATGATATTATTATTAATTGCACGCCACTGGGCACATTTCCAGATACTGGAATGCCTATCCCGGAAAATATGATACATAATGGAATAACCGGCATAGACCTTGTGTATAATCCCTCCAGGACCCCATTTCTGAAAATAGTCGAAAAAAATGGTGGGATTCCGGTAAACGGAGAGGACATGTTCATCGGGCAGGGAATTGAAACGTTAAAAAAAATATATGGGATAACGGTAGATTATGAAAAATTTTATGATATTTTCCATGAAAATTTAAGGAGTAAATAAAATGATAATAAAAACCAATGGCGGCCTTTCTGTTCTGTCAGCATTTGTCAACGGCTATGGTGCTGCAATATCCATAGACCTGCCAATGTACACTGAGATCAAAAAGAGCGGAGAGGATATTTTTCCCACACCTGAAATGGCAGATACTGTGAATTTTCTGAGGAACAGATTTTCCATCCATGATAAATATTCAATAAATATCAATAGCCAGATTCCAATGGGAATGGGATTGAAAAGCAGCAGTGCCATGACACTTTCATTAATTTACGGAATTTTTAAAATAAATCATATGGACATCGCACCACAGGAAGTTTTAAAGATTGCGTCAGAGGCCTCAATACACAATAAAACATCGGTAACAGGGGCAATAGATGACCTTTCCATAGCATATTATGGCGGGTTTTGTTTTACTGACAACAGTTCGAACCGGATTATATCAAAGCAGCAGATTGAGGAAAAATACATTATCCTGGAATTGCAGGACAGAATGGCATTGACATATGATATGCGAAACAGGGATTTTTCAGGGTACAAAAATTATTACGGAAGATTGCTGGAACTTGTGAAGGACGGACATATATTCGAATCTATGATGCTCAACGGGTATATATTCAGTGATGGAACAGAAACCGGGATAGTCAAAAAGATGCTCGGCACAGGTGCCATATATGCAGGAAGGAGTGGAAAAGGGCCTGCCATATTCGGAATATACGAAACAGAAAGTTCCATGGAAAGCTCTTTTAAACAGCTTACATCAGAAGGATACAACGTGATAAGAAGCAGGTTTAATAATTATGGAATTAATATATATGAACAATGAACGTTAAAATAAAAAATGGAACTATTTCAGGTACAATTTACGCACCGTCTTCAAAAAGTTATACCCAGAGGTATGTGCTCTATTCAGCCTTTTCCAATAAGCCGGTAAAAATTAAAAATGTCTCATTTTCAGAGGATGAGATGGTATCGCTTAAAATTGCCGAAAGCTGCAATGCCACCATTAATTACAACAGAAAAGATATAGAAATAAAACCGGATTTTAAATGCCCGGATAGCATTTATGTTGGAGAATCCGGAACTTCTTACAGGCTCTCTATAGGATTACTGGTCGCAAGAAAATGCAAAACAACAATAAAAGGAGAACAGCAACTGGCAGGGCGGCCTGTTGAACCTTTAATAAAAGCCTTATCAGATGCAGGTACCAATTTCAAAAAACACAAAGATGGCTTTTATATGGTAGATGGTAGAAATTCTGCTTCTACAGGAGTATCTATTGATGGTGGAACAAGTTCACAGTTCGTAAGTGCTATGTTATATTATTATTCCATACTTGGAGAAGGAAACTTCACTGTCAGCAATATGGTTTCTGCGAATTATGTAAATATTACCATTAACTGCCTGAGGAATTTTGGTATCACGGTGCACAATAATGGAAATAATTATTCCATAGAAAATGGTGATTACGCTGTTAAAGAAATTGGCATTGAAGGTGATTACTCCTCTGCGTCTTATTTTATAGTACTGGGCATATTTACCGGGAACATAAAAATAAAAAACCTGGGTATTGATTCACTCCAGCCGGACAGGCAAATTATAGAATTGTTAAACAATGCAACAGAATGCATAAAAATTGGTGGCAATGAACTTACCGTTGATAAGGCAAATTTTATAAAAGGAATTATTGTAGACGCTTCTGCGACCCCTGATATAGCTCCAGTAATATCGGTTATAGGGATATTTTCGACTGAAGGTGTAAAAATTTATAATTACCAGAGGTTAAAAACGAAGGAATCCGATAGATGGAAAGGAATAATTGAAATGTGCCGGGCATTTGGAGCGACCGTTTCAGTATGTGAAAACTTTATAGAAATTAAGAAGGGCATCCTTAAAGACCCGGAATCTATAAAATTCACAGACCATCGCATGATAATGAGTGCTATAATAGCTGGGGTAATAGCAGGATCTCATACGGAATTTAAAAATGCGGAGAAAATTAATAAAAGTTATCCAGAATTTCTGGTTGACCTGAAAAGGCTCGGGCTGGAGATATATTCAGATTTAAATTTAAGTGGAGATGCCGTAATTTGAACGGATTTATAAATATGTGAAATCTATATTATATTATTAATATATATTATGTCATTATTTTTATTGATTTTATATAAGTTTCTGAATTGAAAATGCTTAAATATTGCTTAGTTATTTAGAATAGTCAACAAAAGCCAATCTACAGCAAATAGATGGATATGCACACAGTGCGATTATGAAATCTATATTCCAGGATTGGGACAGATGAAGTTCTCATCATAAGATGGGTTCCGATATGTAAGGTAAAGCCGCTAATTTCTTATTAATAAGAGTGGAGGTAGGATTAACTCCGGTTGATCCTGCCGGCGGCCACTGCTATCAAGTTCCGACTAAGCCATGCGAGTCAAGGTATCGTAAGATGCCGGCAAACTGCTCAGTAACACGTGGATAATCTAACCTTGAGTAAGGGATAACTTCGGGAAACTGAAGGTAATACCTTATAATTGCTTAAAACTGGAATGTTTTTGCAATAAAAGTTACGACGCTCAAGGATGAGTCTGCGACCTATCAGGTAGTAGGTGGTGTAATGGACCACCTAGCCTCAGACGGGTACGGGCCCTGGGAGGGGTAGCCCGGAGATGGACTCTGAGACATAAGTCCAGGCCCTACGGGGCGCAGCAGGCGCGAACACTGTGCAATGCGCGAAAGCGCGACACGGGGAGCTTGAGTGTCTTGGCATAGCCAAGACTTTTCTCATTCCTAAAAAGCATGAGGAATAAGTGCTGGGTAAGACGGGTGCCAGCCGCCGCGGTAACACCCGCAGCACGAGTAGTGGTCACTTTTATTGAGCCTAAAGCGTTCGTAGCCGGTTTTGTAAATCTTCAGATAAAGCCTGAAGCTTAACTCCAGAAAGTCTGAAGAGACTGCAAGACTTGAGATCGGGTGAGGTTAAACGTACTTTCAGGGTAGGGGTAAAATCCTGTAATCCCGGAAGGACGACCAGTGGCGAAAGCGTTTAACTAGAACGAATCTGACGGTAAGGAACGAAGGCTAGGGTAGCAAACCGGATTAGATACCCGGGTAGTCCTAGCTGTAAACATTGCCCATTTGATGTTGCTTTTCCGTTGAGGGAAGGCAGTGTCGGAGCGAAGGTGTTAAATGGGCCGCTTGGGAAGTATGGTCGCAAGACTGAAACTTAAAGGAATTGGCGGGGGAGCACCGCAACGGGAGGAATGTGCGGTTTAATTGGATTCAACGCCGGAAAACTCACCGGGAACGACCTGTGCATGAGAGTCAACCTGACGAGCTTACTCGATAGCAGGAGAGGTGGTGCATGGCCGTCGTCAGCTCGTACCGTAGGGCGTTCACTTAAGTGTGATAACGAGCGAGACCCACATCTTTAATTGCAAATGTATATGAGAATATGCATGCACTTTAGAGAAACCGCCAGCGCTAAGCTGGAGGAAGGAGTGGTCGACGGCAGGTCAGTACGCCCCGAATTTCCCGGGCTACACGCGCATTACAAAGAACGGGACAATACGTTGCAACCTCGAAAGAGGAAGCTAATCGCGAAACCCGTCCATAGTTAGGATTGAGGGCTGTAACTCGCCCTCATGAATCTGGATTCCGTAGTAATCGCGGGTCAACAACCCGCGGTGAACATGCCCCTGCTCCTTGCACACACCGCCCGTCAAACCATCCGAGTTGGTGTTGGATGAGGTTTAATTCGAGAGGGTTAAATCAAATCTGATGTCGGTGAGGAGGGTTAAGTCGTAACAAGGTATCCGTAGGGGAACCTGCGGATGGATCACCTCCATGTGAAAGGCAGCTTTGCCTTACAAACTTTTTATTTTTTATTGTTTTATATTGTTAAGTATTTGTTATATTGATTTTCATCTATTCATGTACCATTCCATCATATTTATTCATATAATTTTTAAATTTTAGAAAAGATTTTATTTTATGTTTATCTTATCTATATAATGGATAAAGGTATTGAGGGCAAACTTGTTGAACAACAGGAAAAAATTGAACGAAAATTTCAGGGTATAGGAAAGGGAAAATATGCCCGTATCCTCAAAATGGCCAAGAAGCCCAATGGAAATGAATACACAAAAGTGGTGCTTATAGCAGGCAGCGGTATTGTGCTCTTAGGTTTAATAGGGTTTATTATATATTATATAATGCAGATAGTGTTTTAGGTGACTTTAATGATGGAATATGATTGGTTAACGGCAGATATCCCCGATGTTATAAATGCGGGATGTGATAAACGTATCAAGCAACTTGAAGAAAAAGATGATAGAGAGAAAATTATACCACTGGCTATTACTGTAAAGAATATCCAGGGTGCAAAAAGGAAATTCAACATTAATATAAGGACATCCCTGGAACTTCAAGACCCGTCTATAGACTGGAAATTAAAGTTAAAAGACGAATATACACTTTCAAGCAAAAAAATAGAGGAGATAACATATGACTTTGATCTCGATGGAAACAAATCAAGGGATCTGGGATTGGAGATAGATACACCCATAGGCGGATATGAGGGTGACAGGCTTGATATTGATCTTTCAATTAAATCAGAAGATGGAATAAATAGTTATAATAAAAAATTCAGTGTTAACCTTGTGCCGGTTATTAAAATTGCCAAATGTACCATAGGAAAGGAGCTTGACATCGCTATAGACCTGTCAAACCATGCCGAAAGAGACAGGGAAGAGCGCATGGCAATGAATAAAAACGCCAGGAATGAAGTTATGGCCGTCATGTCCCCATATGAGATAAAGGGGTACTTTTTCATTGAAACAATGCATGCAGACAGGGTTGACGTACTGTCAAAATCTATAAGGGGATTCAAGGGATTTGTTTCTGGAGATATAGATATATCAGAAATAGAGAAATACCTTACGCCAAAGCCTGCAGTAACTGGCCTTGAAATGGGCTCACTTGTAGAAATAGTTGAAGGGCCATTTAAAGGAGAAAGGGCAAAGATTACTGCAATTGATGCAGCAAAGGAAGAGGTAACAGTCCAGTTAATAGAATCCATGGTTCCTATACCGGTTACTGTAAAGGCTGAAGCTATTAGAAATCTGGATAAAACATGATAACTAAATCCAATTCAAAAGAAGCAGAAAAAGCGTTTATCGATAATATTAAAAAATTTTTTGACAATCCTGAGATTATACTTCCAGAGTGTACTGACAGTTGCTTTATGTGCCCTATAAAAGGTTATGCAAAGAAAATCCAGAAGATGAAAGAATCCAGCAATTTTGGCAAATACCATAATTCTGCAGACCAGTTCCTGGCTGGGGTGTCAGAGACTTACAGAATACTGGAGAGCGAAAAAGCACCACTTATGGGGGTTATAAAGACAAACTATGGTTCTGTTAATTACTGTAAGCGGGGAAACACTGATGAACTGATAATTTCAGGTGTACAGAATTATGATAACGATATATACAGGCTTCTTGCATTTACAAATACAGTAAAATTGAAGAAGTTAAGGGTGTATTCCACAAGAAATTATTTTACAGCAACATGCAGGGAAAAGATTGATATTGATTTTATAACAGATTTATTGAACGAGGAGAATATACCCTTTACCAGAGCCGAAGACAGGATAGTTATTGGAACAACCGGCAATAAAATTACTGTATCGGCATATGATGCCATACTGGACGTGTATGAAGATTTTGACCACAACATAGTTTTTACATTGCTTAAGCATATGTTATTGCCTGATATGCCATTTAAAATTCAATCAGATTTTATGGATTTTATACCCGATAATCCTGATATCATAACTGAATTTATACACAAAAGGCTTAGCACAAAGCAATTGCTGTCCCGTTTACGGAAAGACAAGATAAATTATGCAATCAAGAATAACTATTATATTATAAATTACGAGAATTATGGAATAGATGAATTTCTGGATAAACTGGAATTTGATGACAGGCTAAAGCCGTTCATAAGGGAGAAAATAGCATCCAAAGGATTTGTACTTGACTCTCCCAGCCAGCGCAAGGTACTGGAGTACCTGTTTCCTGAATATAAAAATGAAATTGTAAGGCTATTATATGATCTTACAGACGCGGAAATAAAATCCTTGAAAGGAAACCCCATGGAGATCATGGAAAACGCAAAGCTATTAAAAAGCAAGAAGTCGGTGAAATCAAAGATCATGGAACCATGGTCTGAAAATTCCAGGTATCTAATAGACTTAATTACATATTATTTCAACTATGGAAAATCCGACTCAATAAACTTTGGCAGGAAGAACATGAATAATGACATACAGAAATCAATATATTATGCTTTTCTTGAAGCAATAGGAAGTGGAGAAGGATGGATGTTTACTGAAAACCAGATACTTCTGGGAAAAAGAATATATGACTATGTAAATGACATGGTTAATGATCGGAATATAAACGATCAGCTCAAGAAAATAAAGGGGATAATAGGATAATGTCAAAGCATATACTGTCAAAAAAAGATTACAGGGCATTCATGGAAAAGCTCAGCGCATTCAATATAGACGGAACATCCATGGCGGATATTGAAGTGGAAACAAACAAAAAAAATGAGGTGTATTATTTTTCAGGCAAACCGGTATTTTACAACGGCATGCCTACATTATACCTTATAAATTATCTGAAAATAAAGACACATAACGTTACTGTAGATAATGGTGCTGTGCCCCATTTAATGAATGGATCTAATCTATTCGCGCCCGGGATTGTTGATATGGACCCGAATATTAAAAAAGGTGACATGGTTTTTATCAAAAACATGGAAGGGTTATATATAGCAATAGGAAGGGCCAATGATAGCGGTGATGCAATAATGTCCTCCAGAAAGGGTGAAGCAGTGGAGATATTGCATTATCTTAATGATAAAGTCATGAAAGAATTTTAAGCTTAGGCATGGGGGCTCATTATAAGATATCATTGCCATATCTAATTATGCGCCATGTTATGCAGTATTTTATAGACTAAAAAGTATACAAAATACTTATTTATCTAATTTGTATATATATTTCATGGAAACATTAAAAATTGGAGAACAGGCTCCTGATTTTGAAACAATTGACCAGGATGGAAAAAATGTAAAGCTCTCAGATTTTAAAGACAGCGTGGTTGTATTATATTTTTACCCGAAGGACAATACGCCGGGATGCACCATGGAGGCTAAAAACTTCAGAGATAATATAGATATGTTTACTGAAAAAGGCGTGAAGGTTTTCGGGGTAAGCGTAGACTCAAGTGAATCACATAAAAAATTCCAGGAAAAATATAACCTTAATTTCACATTGCTCAGTGACAAACAGAAAGATATAGTAAAAAAATATGGCGTACTGGGCCTCGCTACTGCCAAGAGAGTTACATATATTATAAAAGATGGAAAGATTGTTTATGTATACCCGAAAGTGAGCCCGGGAGAACATGCAAAAGAAGTATATGAAAAGCTTCAGGAGTTAAAACTTATTTAATTTTATTAATTTTAAGATCTTACAAAATTGCTTTTAATACTGAAATTTATAAGAGAAACAACCAATGTTACAAGTAACCATAAAACTGAGATCATTATCAGAAACGGATTGAATTTTATTATAGAATACGCTAAAATGCCTATTGGCAACAGATACTTAATTATTATCCATAAAATACTATAAAAACCCATAAAAATCTAAAATAAAAAAATGTATTTATCCGAAAAGAGAGCTTAAACCGGCCATTGCGTCTGAATCCGATTCATCCTTCTTTTCTTCTTTCTTCTCTTCTTTCTTTTTCTCCTCTTTCTTTTCTTCCTTCGCAGGTGCTGCTGCTACAGGTGCTGCTGCGGCATTTTTCAAGACTTCTTCTATGTTTACATTCTTCATGCTTTCAAGCAATGATTTAAGTCTTGCGTCATCTGCCGCTACGCCTGCGTCTGTCAGTACCTTCTTCAGGTTCTCTTCATCTATTTCTTTTCCTGCTGAGTGAAGCAGTAAAGCTCCATATATATATTCCATTTTGTCACCTCATCCAAATAAAGACCCGAGACCCGCTGCTGCGTCATCTCCAGATCCTTCATCTTTCTTGTCCTCTGTCTGGCTTTCTTCAGGGTTTTCATTCTCTATGTTTTCATTATTTAAATCTTTATTTATTAATGAATTTAGAGTTGTAGCGTTTATTACTGCTTTCCTTATAAAAATATCTATATTCTTTTCATCAACAAAGTTTGCAGCAAGTGCAAGACCCTGTGCCTGTAGATATGCCTTGGACAATAATTCAGGCATTATCTCAGGAACAAGGAAATCTGCCTTTAATGCAAGTGCTTTTGCTTTCAGGAAAGCTCCGGCCATATCCGATACTATCTGTTCTATAGTTATGGATAGGGCATCCCTGGAATAAACAAGCCTGTCACTATATGCAGCTATCATCTCAAGGCCAACTGTAACCGGAAGTATTTCCAGTTTTTCCAGCACCTGTGCCTTCTCCTTGGATATTACTTCGCCTTTTTTGACCAGTGTAACTTCGCTTTTTATTACTATTTTCCCCTTTTCTATTCCTGCCGGTATACCTGCCTTCTGGAATACTGATATCATAGGCCCTGGTGGGAATGATGTTTCCTTCGGTTCTATTATTATATCCTCTTCTGCTATTTCTCCACCACGTGCAGCCGCTTTTGTCCTTTTTGAGACAAGCATATCGTAAACTGTTTTTGGTGTCTCAGAGGTTGTAATAAGGGCTATCTGCCCGGTTGCGTGTTCTGTCATTCCTGCAATATTCTTTTTGTTTGATTTTTGTAATGCAAGCCTTAGTAATCTTGCCCTTAATACCTCTATTTTCACTTTCCCGCGTATATCGCTCCTTATTTTCTGGAATTCCTTATTTCTTAATCCCTTTATGCTAATAACTGCTGATACGGGGCTTTCGTTTAATTCCTCAGTAAGGGCATTAACCTTATCCACCTTCCACTGTGCTGGCTCGATCATTCTATATCACCTAAATTAATTGTAATTGCCTTACTCATCGTGCTCTTAATATATGCAGAGGCTATATTTCCCTTACCCTTATCAAGGTGGGAAATTATTCTTTTCAGAACTGTATTAAGGTTGGTAAATAGGTCTTCATTGCTCATAGCTTTCGTCCCGATAGGTACATGGAATGTGATTTTATCCCTGCTTCTGGCCCTTACACTTTTCTTAAGGTTTTCTATTAATGCACTTGGGTCCTGCCCTGGTGGCAATGGCTTGGGCATTTTTCCCCTTGGGCCCAGAATTATACCGAGGTTTTTACCAACATTTCCCATAAGTGTGGATTCTGCTACAAAGAAATCTATTCCCTTGACAATTTTCTTGAATGACTTTTTATTATCTGAAAAATTATTCAGGTCTTCAACTGAATACAGATAATCTGCATTCTTTGCCTTTGTACGCATTTCCTCACTGGCAATAACAGCAACTTTCAGGTCTTTGCCTCTGCCCGCAGGAAGTATGATTTCTTCATTGATCCTATTCTTAGGATCTACCATATCAACGTCTTTCAGGTTTATTCCAACCTCTATGCTCTCATCAAAATTTCTTTTCTTGAGTTCTTTTAATTCCTTTAAATTTTCTATAATACTATTCTCCATTATTTCTCACCGACATCTATTTCGCCAGCCTTGATTTTTTTCTGTAGTTCTGCAGCATTTATGCCATCTACTGTAATGCCCAGAGACAGCGCAGTGCCAAGAACTTCAAGGACAGCTCCTTTCATTGTGTATGAAAGTAAACCGGATTTTTTGGATTCCGCAACCTTTTTGACCTGTTCCATTGTCAAATTTCCAGCGTAGTTTTCCTTATTTTTTCCCGAACCTTTGGCTATTCCAGCCTCTTTCTTCAACAGAGCTGAAGTCGGAGGTATTCCTATTATTATTTCATATTTCTTGGTAGAAGGGTCCACAACATTTACTGTTACCGGGACCTGCATTCCAGCAAAATCCTTTGTTTGTTCGTTTATATCCTTTATTACCTGCCCGAGATTAAGTCCAAGAGGACCAAGGGCAGGGCCTAAAGGAGGCCCTGATGTGGCTTTTCCACCTTCAACCATTGTTTTAACTGCAACCATTTATTACACCTTCGATTATACCCTATTTCTAACTCATTTTTAATATTTTCTTTTTAACATATTTATTTTAGTGCATAGTTTCTAATCAGGTTGTTCTACAAATATTTTATACCGGTATTCTGGGTATAAATAAAATATATAATCCGGAGTTTTTATTTTCTAAGACTAAAAGTATGTCATAACGTCCTGAAACATTAGTTATTACAGTATATAAGAATAAAATTTATAACATTGATAAAATTAAAGCAAAAATTTATAGGGTATATAAATGAAATAATAATATAGCAACATAATGTCAGAATAAATAAAAAGTAAATATATAAAAACAATATAGCATATAAATGATAGTTAACGTTATCGACGGGCGAAGGGAAAAAAATTTTGATGATTCAACAAAGGTTCTTATTGATATATTCAGGGCTACCACAACAATTCCCCTGATGTTATACAGAAATGCAAAATCCATAATACCTGTAAGAACTATAACAGAAACAAGAAAAATGAAAGCAAAAAACCCGGATTATCTGACAAGCGGCGAAAGATATGGCGTCAGAATCCCAAGATTCAATTATGGAAATTCGCCAAGTGTAATAATGGGCGAAGACCTTTCAGGCAAAACCCTGCTATTTACCTCAACCAATGGAATAAAGGTTCTTTTTAAGATAAGGGAATTCCCGGGCGATATATACTTATCATCATTCATAAATTTCACTGCAACATATAATGCCATCAAGGATCGGGAAAAAGTATCCATTATTGTCTCAAACAGGCCTGATGGCATATCAGATGAGGATTATATCTATGCAAATATGCTAAAAGCTAAGCTCGAAGGCGAAGAGGTGAATGTTGATGATTACTGCAACCAGATAAGGGCAAGCCATGGTGCAAAGAGGCTTAAAATTATGGGTGCAGCAGCCGATATAGAAAGTTCATTGAAAGTTGATATTTACCATGAACCTATAATATACAGCAATGGAAAAATAATACCCTTAACAAAATTGAGCGGGAAATCTCCTTCAGCAAGCGAATAATATGGTAGCCGACGGTTAAATGAAAATCCTGTGGCACATTATTGTAACTTAAATCTCAATAACATCACCATAGTGCATGGATGTTCCCCTTAATTTTGACAGGCACCCGAGAAGGTATTTTGCCCACTCAAGCTTAATTTTTTTCCTTATAATGGCAGTGTTATCATAATATGGCTTGATATTAACATTCTTGAAGTCGAAACCAAGCAGCGTTATATGCCTTGCTCCGAGATAATCTGCCAGAAAAGCTGACCTGTCACCATCACTGAATCCGCCGTAATTGTAAAGATGCGCCATTGGTATATACTGTGTTGTAGCAATACCATTACTGAAATATTTTGCATATTTTTCTATGGCGTTTATATTATCCCCATGTGCATGCACGAGAATAATTGAACCGCGGTTGTACGAATCTATTATGGAATTGATATTTCCATCAAGGTCTGTCACTATAATATCCGGATTGCCATATAAGCTGCTGTAAGTTTCTATTGCCGAATCAGCAACTATTACATATCCACCTGAAATTGTTTTAATAGCATTCTTTAAGTTTGGCCCGTTGCCGATAATAAAAGCATTTCTTCCACGGTATGCATCTAAAATATTATCGCTGTTATGGATAAACTTCCTTAAAATCATAGATGATTCATAATCCATTTTTCTATTAATTCCCAGAGAATCGGTAATCTGGAGATACAGCTGGAACCATTGGTCAAAGTTCATTTTATCTCCATCATATTATGATTTTTGCTTTTTGACGAAGAGTAGTATTTATGGACTGCAGATGCCGATAATGCTATTATTATTCCAGCAATTATATATGTCAAATACAGTATCATAGATGAATATGGTATAAAGCCAATTATATACCTGACGTAATTCATCATTCCATAAACTATTAACACTATAGCCAGCGAAAACGAAATGCCATACCACATCCTTGACATCCCGTGCCTCTCCTCCATGTAAACATCAAAGGCATCAAAAAGTTCCTTTGAAACGAATGACGCCAATACCCACCATACAAATGCAGATATAAATACCAGTACCTTGTTCATAATCGGTACGGTTTTTATTATGGATTCGTAGCTATATGCAATGCCGATTACTATAATAAAGAAAGACACAAGGTATGAAAGCATTGAAATTTTTGCCTCCTGTGAATATTCCTTTACGTCTGCAGCTAATTTTATAATAAGCTGGTTTATTTCAACAGCCCTGCCAACGAAATATGCACCCAGGACAATGGTAACAAACATAACTGCCCCTGTGGCTGGATCAAGTACATAAGATTTTGTAATAACCATGGCATATATAGTAAAAGCCAGCAGCGACACACCATAGCTCAGAAGCAGGAGGCCAACGGGTATTGTAAATTTCCTGGCTATTTTCTTATCTTTAATGCCCCTTATAATGTAATAATAAAGTGATTCTATATTTTCGTTATGGCGAATAAGAATATGCTTAACATACCTTATCCTTATCCTCGATGATATTAACGGTATTATATAATCGTCTTCTGCACCATCTGACACAAGTATAAGGTCGTCATAATGCTCCATTGAAAGTACATCATCCAGCTGTTTTCCAAGTATTTCATCTGATTTTGCACCAACATCATCGTCACCGGTGATCAGGGCAATTTCAACCTCTTCGTTTTTTCTCTGCAAGTCTTCGTATACCTTTATTGCGCCAAAAAGGGCGTTTGCATCAGAATCTTCAGGGTCAACAGAAATCAGCTTAAGTGCTGCATTATAGCATTCACCATATCCCGTAACGGGTCCATCCACCCCGGCCTTTATGCCGTAATCGTTGTCACGGTCCACATTCAATACAAGAGTTGCCATACAGTATAATTATAATAGGAAAAGCAAGTATATAAGTTTTATTACATTCAGATTATAAAAATAAATCTTAGTATTAAAATACTTTTTCCTCAGAAAATCCAGCAATATATCCTGTTTGATAATCATTTCAGTATAAAGTATCCTGCACTTTTTTGCCTTGCCACCCTTTTTACCATTTTTCCGTCCATGAGTTCCTTAAGCCCGGAATTAACCAGCGCCTTTCCCAGGGCTACTTTTTTCATTATATCGTCGGCTGTTTTCATCTTCTCTTCAGATACGGCGCCCATTGCTTTCAATGAACTGTATATTTTTTCTGCATTTCCTGATAATCCTACCATTTAAAACCCCTATTCCATATTATATATAAATATATAAATATTATTAAATTAATAATTGTTATAAAAAGGCAAAAAATAATACCTGTAAGTTATTCACTATTTATGCTGAACTTTTATATGCTGTCATCCGGTAGCAGGGGCAATTCGACTATAATATGGGATGAATATGATGCCATAATTATAGATTGCGGGATAAGCATGAAGAAATTCTCTGAGAAAACCTCACAATTTCAGATAGATGGGCTTGAAAAATCTATTTTTATCAGCCATGAGCATTCAGACCATTCTGCAGGTGCAAAGGCGATTTCCAGGAAACTCAAGGCTGACCTGTATTCCAGAAGCGGGACACTTGAAAAGCTTCACCTGGAAAATTCTTATAGCATAAACGGCGAAGTTGCAATAGGGAATTTTACCGTTACCCCTGTGCATGTAAACCACGATGCTGTTGACCCTGTGGTTTACGTTATACGGAACAGGGGCGTGAAAATATCGGTGGTTTCTGACCTGGGAATAATGAATGATGAATTGCTTGATGAAATGAAAAATTCCAATATCATGGCAATTGAAGCAAACCATGATCCGGAAATGCTTAAAAATGGGCCATATACAGAGGCACTTAAAAGGAGGATACGGAGTGACCACGGGCACCTGTCCAATGAACAGTCTGCTGAGGCCATATACAGCTCCGCCTCAGATGGGACAAGCATTATCCTTACACACCTGAGTGAAAAGAACAACACTCCGGATATTGCAATTAATACTGTAAAAAGTTATCTGGCCAACAGGCATAAGGGGTATAAGTCCCTGGAAGCAGCATCACAGGAATTCGGCAGTACACTGTATAAATTATAGCCTGATATACAAATTAGACCATACCAAAGTTTTTGTATAGTTTTTCAATCTGCGGAGTATGGATGAATACGATCTTGTTATAATAGGGGCTGGACCTACTGGCCTCTTTGCTACTTTTCTGGCTGGCCTGAGAGATATAAAAAGTGTCACACTGGAAGCACTTGACTATACAGGAGGGCAGATACCTGAACTTTACCCGGAAAAGATGGTATATGATGTCCAGGGGATTCCAAAGATAAATGCTACGGAACTCAGGGATAAAATGTACGAACAGGCAAAACTTTTCGACGGTGAAATAAAGCTCAGTTCCAAGGTTACCGATATTATTCCGGATAATGATGAGTACATAATAGAAGTTAATGGTGTTAAAGAGTACAAATGCAAAGCTGTGCTTATAGCCACAGGCATAGGCGATTTCACACCTAGAAAGATTGGATGCCCTGGCGAAGATGAATTCAAGGGCAAGGGAGTTGATTATACTGTAAAGGATATAACCAAATTTAAAGACATGGTTGTAGCTATTGTTGGTGGAGGGGATTCTGCACTGGATTATGCCGATGAGCTTTCAGGCACAGCAAAAAAGGTCTATGTTTTACACCACAGTGAGAAATTCAAGGCAGCGGAAAAAACACTGGATGCGGTGATGAACAATAAAGGCATATCGCTTATGATGAATACCTCCGTAACAGAAATAAAGGGCGACTCAAAAATACGGGAAATATCTACTATAAATGAAAAAGACAAAACCACCGGAAGTATAAAAGTTGATGCACTTGTCATTGCCATAGGGCATGTTGGAAAAGCAAATGTCTTTAAATCTGTAAATATAGAAACAAGCAAAAACGGCAGAACCATTCTGGTAAACAATGAGTTCCAGACAAATTTAAAGGGCATCTATGCAGTAGGTGATGGGGCCACGGCAGCGGGAGAACCTGTACACCCTATAATAGCGATTGATGGCGCAAATGCTTATATTGCAATCAACTTTATCAAAAAATACCTGACTCCAAATGCAACAATGTTTGGCGGGCATAGCTCCAGCCTTAACATTAAATAGGCATAAAACGATATGCAGTAAATGGAAGTTGACGATGCAATAATAAGATTACGGGAGATGAAGGCTTCAAAGATATTGCTCCAGATACCGGACGGTTTGAAGCCTGAATCTTTCAACCTTTTCAATAAATTTTCAAAGGAATTTAATGTAATAATAAGCTCACAATCATTTTATGGTGCGTGTGACATAGGAAATATGGAAGTGTACAGGGATGTTGACTGCATAGTCCAGTTCGGCCATTCTGAAATACCCAATATCAAATACACAAAACCCATTCTATTCATAGAATACTTCTACAAGCAGATAGAGCTTGATGATGATATATTTTCCATACTGGCTGAAAATCTTGTAAAAAATGTAGGGCTCCTTTCATCCGTGCAGTATTATAAGGAAATGGAGTATGTAAATGGCAAATTAAAGGAACTGGGATATAATGTAATAGTGGGAAATGTGGATGGAAGGATGAAATACCCAGGCCAGGTTCTGGGTTGCAATTTCAGTGCCGCACATTCAATAGCTGCTAAAGTGGATGCATACCTGCTTGTCAGTACCGGCTTATTCCACGGAATAGGTGCACAGCTATCCACAGATAAACCTGTATACATACTGGATCTGAATAACCGGTCTATCAGAAATATACAGCCAGATATAGATAAATTTCTCAGAAAAAGGTATGCGAGAATAGAACCGGCAATAGATGCAAAGAAATTTGCCATAGTTATTGACACAAAAATAGGGCAATACAGAAAAAAACTTGCATACAGCATATACAACAGGGTAAAAGGCATGGGGCGTGATGCCATAATCGTAACAGCAGACAATATAAATCCGGTAGATTTCCAGAACCTTATGTGTGATGCTGTTGTATTCACAGGATGCCCGAGGGTATCTATAGACGATGAGGATAAATTCAGCATGCCTGTATTGACGCCAATAGAATTCGAACAGTTATTCGGGTTTAAAAGCAATAATAAATATATAATGGACGAAATAGTGGGTGTCGATTCCTACTCCCCTATAAGATAATTGGACCCATGGGAGACAATGGTGCATTTAATTTCTGAATATTTTTCATAGTTTCCCTTTAATACAACTGGCCTGTAATTTATATCCCTTCCGACCATTGTTCCATTTTTCCCCTTTTCAGTAATCAAAACTTTTTCTTCCCTGCCAAGGTAACTATCAAGTTTTTTCTCCATCTGTTCCCTGTGCAATGATATGATTTCATTTGACCATTCCTTAAGCAGATTGGAATTTAAAGGCGTTTTATTATAATCTTTAGTGTATGGCCGGGGCGAAAAGCGTGTAACGTTTATTATATCAGGGTTATATTTCTCCAGGAATTTCATAGTTTTTTCGAAGCCTGCCCTGCTGTCATTATAGTATCCAAGTATTATATCTGTGGCTATGGACATATCTGGAAATGCGTCATGGAATTTCTGCCATACTGCTTCCGCTTCCTCTATTGTGTATTCCCGGTTCATGGCAGAAAGTACATTATTTTCCGCGCTCTGCACAGGCAGGTGGAGGAATTTAAATACCCTATCGTGCCTGTATGCATCCACAAGCTTATCCAGTATATCGTATGTATTTCTTGGTTCCAGCATTCCAACGCGGAGGTAGAAATCCCTATCTATGGATGAAATTCTATTTACAAGTTCTGCAAGGTCTGTTCCTATGTCTTTTCCGTATGCTGCAGTATCCAGTGAGGAAATCCTGATTTCCTTTATATTGCGGTCAAGTTCCATATTTACCTGGTTTACAATTTTATCTATTCCCCTTGAAAGGAGTTTTCCCCTGGCTATATGTGATATGCAGAAATTGCAACTGCCTGTACATCCTTGGTTGATAGGTATTCCATCGTATATATCTGATTTTATTTCTATGCCATCCAGATCGCCCTCGTAAAAACTCCTGAATTCGCGTGGTTTTAATACCTGGACATTACCTGATTCTATCGTATTTCCGTTGACTGTTGCAAGGCATCCCAGAACCTGGACATTACCTGAAACCTTTGAAAGTGAGGATATGCGCTTTACCATTCTGTCTTCTGTATGCTTAATAACAACACAGGTGCCTATAAGGCTCAAATCTGCCTCCTCCGGGCTATTGACAATCTGGTTGTTTTCATCCTTAAGCAATTTGTTTAGGTAAAGTGAAGATTCGGATTTCTGTAAAGTGCATCCGTAGGATTCGAAATAAATTTTCATGGATTTTAATTACAATTACGTTAATAACGATTATTATATTTACTATGGCAGCTGTTGAATATCAGGTTGTTTAAATTTTCTGTATAGTTTTCCATTGGCAATAAAGGTTTCCAGAATATTTCCATTGATAATTAATATAATTACTGGAGGAGCATTCAATGTGCATCATAATATGTTTCTTACTCAATAGGCGGGAGTAATGATTTATATATGGATATTTCTATACTGCCATGCGACATTCTAAATTCGATAAGTGCCGAATTTTTTTAATAATTCTACTTTGAAAAAAGTTATATATTGCTTTAAAATATAATTTTATGACGAAAGAAAATAATATGGAGAAGACCGAAGATAATAAAAATTATGAGTGTGACCTTTCTGTCCGATGGGGGCATATTGACCCATCTATTCTGCCATTTGATGACCTCGATAAGGAGATTATGTGCTTTCTCCGTTATAATGCAAGAATGTCCAATGCCGAAATAGCTAAAATGTTGAATACAAGCGAAGCTACAGTAAGAAGAAGGATTAATGAGCTGGTGCGGAGGAAGATCATTACAGGATTCTCTGCACTTGTTGACCTGCATGCAATAGAAAATAGCATAAAGGTATGCATCAGGATAGACACTGAAGGAGACAGGCTTGATGCAATAGCCGATTCACTGGCTGCAAATCCAAACGTATTATCACTTTACAGAAGGAGGGGACAGAATCAGTTACTTCTCCAGGGGCTTTTCCTGAATCTTGAAACAATACAGGAATTTGAAGATAGCCTTGCCAGGAAGGATGGAATAGTAAAATACGATACTATGGTGGTATCAAAGGCGTTTAAAAAAGACCCCTGGGTAGGTATATAAAAAAAATTAGTTCAAGAAATTAAATATTTCTTTATATTTCTTTTCATCTATTTTTCCAGTTGCCAGAACAAGGTCCTTTATGCTTTTTCCAGTTTCAAGGGATTCTTCAACAATCTTGGCCATGGTATCGTAGCCCAGGTATGGATTCAGCAATGCGGCAGACCCGAAACTTCTTTCTATGTTTTCCTTTATCTTATTAAGATCCGGCTTTATGCCCTGTATGGCTTCTTCATCCAGCATTTTGATTCCATTTGCCAGCCTTTCTATTGACTTGGATATCTCATAGTCAATATGGGGCATCATAACATTCAGTTCCAGCTGCCCTGCTTTTACAGATAGATTGACAGCCTGCTGTGATCCGGTTATGGAATGGCATATCATATTCATAGCCTCTGCTATTGATGGATTTATCTTTCCTGGCATTATAGATGAACCCTGCTGTACTGCTGGGAGGACAATTTCATGTAATCCTGCTCCCGGCCCGGAATAGAGAAGCCTCAAATCATCTGAAATTTTGCTCAGGTCAAGTGCCATATTTGACAGTGAGTTGATTACCCTTGAAAAATCGGTCATAAACTGCATTATGCCCATAAGATTTTCTCCGGGCCTGAAATTGAAGCCTGTTTCCTCTGATATTTTCTTCACGGCGTATTCTTTGTATCCATCCGGTGTATTTGCCCCATTTCCCACTGCGGTACCGCCGATATTTAATTCCAGTATATAGTCCAGTGCGGATTTGAATTCCTTCAAATCTCTGCCAATAGCAAATGCCCAGGCATTGAATTCATCCCCCAGGGTAACCCTGACGGCATCCTGAAGGTGGGTTCTCCCGGTTTTGTAAACTTTCTCGAATTCCTTATGCTTTGCCTTTAATGATTTTATTAGGGCTTCCGCATTTTCGATAAGTTTTGGTGATTTTAGCATTATGCTCACACGCATCATGGTGGGGTAAATATCGTTTGTTGATTGGCTCATGTTAATTACGTCGTTTGGGTGTGCGTATTTATATTCGCCTTTCTTATGGTTAAGTGATTCCAGAACCAGGTTCGCCAGTATTTCATTTGTATTCATGTTGAATGAAGTACCTGCCCCTGCCTGGAAAACATCAACTACGAATTGTTCATCAAAATCTCCTGATATTAATCTGTCACATGCCTTGCTTATGCTTTCGTATAGCTCTTTCTGTAGCTTCCCGGCAGTATAGTTGGCATATGCTGCCCCTTTCTTTACAATGGCCATTGCTTTTATATGGTCACGGTCTTTTGATTTTATTCCGGAAATATTAAAATTATTTTTTGCCCTCAGAGTATTAATTCCATAATAAATGGAATCGTCAATCTGTACTTCGCCTATTACATCTCTTTCTGTTCTCATAAATAACAATGCTATATCACTATAAAAATATTTTAATCAATACATTTAACATTGTCAACTGGCGAGTTAAAGCAATGAACCTGGAAACTGTGTGTTCAAATCTGGAAAATATCACCAGCTACAATAGGCTCACTGGCTGGCAACACAGTGATTTCCGGGTATTACAGTACGCATGCAATTTAATGCCTTGGCATCTCCCTTCTTTTATGCATACGCTTTAATAAACCTTGGTTCTCACTTTTCAAACATCTCACAAATTGTTTCCTAATGTTATATTTTCACTTTCTATTCATGACTTTGGAGGAATCTACATTGCCTTTTTTTAATTTCGACATATTGCAGATAAAATTAACATTATCCGGAAAAAATTAAATTTCTACACTGGCACATAATAAAATATTAAAAATAAAAAAATTATGGAGGCGAAACCAGATGTGCTGGAATAGCTTCTAATCCTATTAATGCAGCAACAACAGCAGATACTACCAGGCCTATCCAGAACAACACCAGAACTACTGTCCAGACATTAGAGACTTTAGTCTTTCCTGGAAGTATATCATAGATAAGTGTTGTGGGGAAAGTGAAAACCCCTGTCAATCCAAAGGCCAGAAAGAGCCCGAACATTGCAATTGGGCTTGAGGTAAGTTTGTCCACATATGCATTTGCGCCATACCATATAGAAATTATACCGGCAAAGAATGCAAGAATACCGACATACTGAAGTTTCTGTTTTAGGGCTATTGTGCCAGCCATCATCAGTACTATAATGCCGAGGAACATAAATGGGTCGTCAAAAAGTATATTATACGCCCCGGGAAGTGGCCATACCATCTCACCCCAGAGCCCCATAAGAACAATTATAGCACCCAGTATTCCAAGCGGGAGCGCCCCTGGCTTCAATATCTCATTAACATTTTTAGCTCCGTTTTTCCTGAACTCAATATACACCCAAGCCGACATATAAATAGAAACTATTGCCACCAATGATATTAAAAAAAGTTCCATTGGGGTGTCATCTACAAATCCCATATTTTTGTCACCAAGCCCATAATCTGCATTGAGCATATAGCTTTATGTTATTGGATATAAATATTTTGAAGCTATGATATAGACAAAATGGCGTATTATTCTATATTTCCGGAGCAACAGCCCATTATAAAACCGTATTATCAATATTTTCAAAAAATATGATTGATTAAACATTTATAATAAATAACTCTTCGAATAGTGTATCTTATTTCTGGAAATTACACATTGAAAAAAATTATATGCTTGTAAGCATGGTGAATTTAATGTATATAGAGTTCACCGATTCTGGCATGGTGGTTCCAGATGTCCTTACCATCGGTTATATAGATGGCGATGGCATAGGCCCTGAAATTACCGGAGCTATGATAGGAGTTGTTAACAGTGCGATTGAACTTGCGTATAAGGGCAGCAGGTCCATTGAATGGCATAAAATACTCATAGGAACAGAAGCATATGAGAAATTTGGAACTTATGTGCCGGAGGACTCCATAAAGGAAATCCAGAAAATGTATATAGCCATGAAATCAACACTGAACTTTATGCCTGACAAGAGAGATTTGAATACAATATTGAGGAAGCGGCTTGGGTTATATTCAAATATACGAATATTAAAATATATTGAGGGAATGGATATACCGGTAAATACATTCAACAGGCTGAATCTAACAATTATAAGGGATTCCACCCCGAACAGCCACATATTTTACCATTCTTCTGAAAGCACCGATGATTTAATCCGGTTTATATCTGACAATTATGGATTGAATATTACGCCCGACTCAGGGATATATATGATGCCACAGAGCAAATTCAGGACAAGGAAGATTGCAAAACAGGCCGTAAGGTATTCCAGAAGAAATGGGAAAAAGAAAATTACAATACTGGAAAGCCAGCAAAACCATGAATTTGCAAACTGGTGCATAGAAGAAGCATCAGCCCAGGAGGACGTGGGTTATGAAGTTGTGAAAACGCGGGAATTCATGAAACGGCTGATAGCCTCGCCGGAGGATTTTGAAGTTATCCTGGTTGACAATGTATTAAGCCAGACACTGGTAGACTACCTTGCAGGTACGATTAATATAGAATATGGATCAAGTATAGGAGATGAATGTGCAGTTTTTGAAGCCGTCCAGTCCTCTTTGCCATCTGAAGCAGGATATGATGCCGCTGACCCACTTTCATTCATTCTTTCAGGGTGTGAGATGCTTATGCACATAGGATGGGTTGAGGCAGCACAAATTATTGAGAAAGCAATATCTGCCGCGTTTAAGGACAATAAAATTCCAAAAGATATAAACACAAGGCCGGATATAAGCCCTATAAAGTGCTCTGAATTTTCATCAGAAATTATAAAAAGGATGAATGGTGCCTAATTGCATTTCATAGTATCCAGTATAATTGATGGTTGGGAATATTCCGGGCGGGCTAACCGTCCTTGGCCGTGGCTCCGGCAGTATATGTATATTCACAATAGCTGCCTGGCCGCCCTGCCCCATTATAATAAGTTTTAGATTTCCAGGGTCATATGACACCAGTGTCAATGTCTGGTTCTGCCCACCGTATATTTGGAGTATCCCTAGAGGAATGTGTGGGTTCAGGTTAATTTCTGCATTCAGGTTATTCTGTAAGCTCATGTACAAGCCTGTGCTATTAAAAATTGGTATTATCTGTGCATTCAATGTACTGTTGCTGTTATTGAATATGGTGATATTGAATGGTTTATATTCTTTTACTGTTAAATTTTCGGGCCCCATTGTTTTATTAATATGCATATTACTATCAGGTTTCAGGAAATATACTGAAACTGTTTTGTTAACACTGCTCATTCCGGTATCAACTGTTATGGTAAAATTTTTCCTACCGGAGTAATTATGGTTGTAAGTGATCAGTTCTAGAGTGTATATGGTATCAGCTTTATTCTGTGTAAATCCTTTAACTGTAAAATTACCGGGTGTAACAGAGAATAAAGGAGAAATATTTACACCATGGTTCTGTACCGTAATATTAACGGAAACATTCCCGGTATTGTTCTGCTGCATTATATAACAGGAATCCGGAATGGCGACGTTGTTGCTATCTGTATTATGCAAAGGCAATGGGGCAAAGCCAAGAATGATAACTATAACTACTATTACCAATGCCAACCATTTGACCGAAGCACGTGGCTTAAAGAAGTTATTCATTGGCAGTGCCCCCTTAATCCCGAGCAAAATTGAGAGCACAGCAAGAATGAGAATGTATGGATACAGAATGCTGGCGGCTAGAAGTATGGCTATTCCAGCATAGGATGCATATTTAAATTGTTTTCCCAGTATTCCGGAAAAGACAAGCCCGCCATCCATAAACCCAACAGGCATTGAGTTTAATGCAGTTGTTATAATGCCAACATACCCGGCAAGTTCCAGGGGATCCGGTATAATATATGCAGGGAATAAATGGTCAAGGGCAACCGGGAAAACAAGAGGGAAGTTGAGAACAGAAATTGGGGAATGGATTGCCGAACTATAATTCACATATGGCATGATAGCCGCACCGGCAATTATTAAAAGAATCGATGCAAGAAATCCAAAAAATAATGAAAATGTGCCTGCCTCAATCATGGATTTTGAGTCTCTAAATTGGTTTTTGTTTGAATTTATGGTTCCAAGGGTCCCCAGGCCAGGAGATGGAACAAAAATGGGAAAATTATATTTTATATGGTTTTTTCTTAAAGCTATATACTTTCCTGCTTCGCGGAATAACAGGATAGAAATCACAGGTATTGCATAGAATAATGTTCCATATATGATATTACGGTATATTAAATCTGATGAGTAGTATGATGAATAATAAACAGAGCCGGTATAAATCAGGGCGGCCATGGAAAGGAAAAGCATCAGGGTTTTTAATCCCCTGCGTTCCCGGCTTACATTGCCATTATTTATTACTATTATCTGGCTATCAGGAAAATCGTTTGTAAAAGCTGTTGCACCTACTGGAGCAAGTTCATCAAGAAGGTAGCCAAATGTTTTTTCATCCCCTCTGCCCTGTATATGGAATACCATAGAATAGCGTGTATTTTCAACTTCTGAAACGTCGTAATACTTTTTTACTATCCCGTCAATGGTACTGGATTCTATCATACGTTAATGCTTACTAAAATCTCCTTTATTAACTTTTCATTTATTCCCGGATTGCATATTGCCGTGTACAGTTTCCTGTTTCTTGATTTCTCTTTAATCCCTATATTGCGCGTGGAAAGCCCGGATATAAGGGTGTCAACGCCAGCATCAATCCCTATTGCAGTAAGCTCCGTTTCACTGTTAATTATAATCGCTTTAATATTTTTCCTGAATATGCCCTGGATCAGGAGGTTAAATTCATACCGGTCCAGATTTGTGGCATAAACATAGATATTTTCGTGAACCGGTTCCCTGGAATTAAGTATCCCTTCAATTTTTTCTTTTCTGTACTTATCTATAAGTTTTCTGTTTTCCAGATTTTCATGGAAAATTTCCAGGGATTGCCTGTATACATCCTCCGTATCAACCTTCAGGTATTCCTGTTCCATCTGAACGGTATCATAAACCAACTGAACATAGCGCATTGCTGCAGGGCCTGCGGAGAAGGTAATCCTCTGTATTCCTTCCTGTAGGGTTTCTACTTTCATAATTTTTATAAAGCCTATTGGGGCCGTGCTGTCCAGATGCGTACCCCCGCACCCTTCAGAGTCTATGCCATCTATGGTAACAACTCTGATTTTGGATGATACGGGAACACCCCCCTCAAAAAGCCTGAAACCGTATTTTTCTATGGCAGGATTCCAGCTTACATTTGACACTGTAATTTTTCTGTCCTGTTCTATGGCTTCCATGCACATATCTTCTATATGCCTGATATCCTCCAGAGTTATTTTCCTGTAATGCGTTATATCTATTCTTGATTCTTTTATATCTTTCTTTACACCGCTCTGCCATACATGTTCACCGAAATACTTTCTCATTATTCCAAGCAAAAGATGTGTTGCTGAATGGTGTATCATAAGCTGCTTTCTCCTTGTGTAGTCTATATAGCCCTTAACACGTGAATTAGCCGGTATATTATTATCAAGAAAATGTACTATTGAATCGTTGTATTTCTGGACATCAACAACGTTAACTTTTTTTCCGTTGGCAATAAAATATCCGAGATCACATGGTTGCCCTCCGCCTTCCGGATAGAATGCAGTCTGGTTTGGTATTATGCACTTTTCCCCGGAGTAAAGCACTATTCCTGTAAACTCGCTTATTTTAGTATTGTCATAATAAAGTGGCCTGGTATGTACAGGCGGAAATTGAGGCATCTCTTTCTTCTTTGTATGCCTTGTTTCGTGCCTGGATATTACTATTTCCTGAAAATTGTCAGGAAGTTCGAGGTCTTTTCCTGTAATTTTCTTAAATGATTCACTGATCAGATCCTCATTCATGCCTTCAGAGTCATAAAGCGTGATTGCATCCTTCAGCTCAAGCTTGCCAGAATGTATGTATTTTCTTACTTTCCCTTCAGCGGATTTATTTATTTCAGCGTATTTTTCCTTCTCTATATCAATAATATTTTTGATGAAATCCCTGTCGTAGTTAGAAACTATTCTGGAAAATATTTCATGCTGGAAGTCCATGAGGTCCATAAAATCCTGTGAGAAACTTATATCATCCATAAATTTCAATGACCTTCTAATCAAAGTCCTTGCCAGGTATCCAACCTTAACGTTTGAAGGTATAACATAGTCGGCAAACATTAAAAGAAGTGTTTTTGTATGGTCCGCCAGTGAATAAAGGCTTCTGACACTTTTGAGCCGGCTCAGGAATTCATCGTCAATGTATATGTGCTTCTCCTTAAGCCATGGAGCTACCTGCTTAAGGAGTTTTGACTCACTGTATGGGTCTATTTCTGCCGAGAGTTCCGATAACTTCTGCATAATTTCCGGGTCCATATCTCCTGCTGAAGAGTTTTTCCTTATATATTCTATTGTCTTCCCCAGTATGGATTCATAAACTGTGGGAGTGCCTGTAGAAAGCCAGACAAGCCTTTCCAATCCGTAACCGGTATCAACAATTTTGAGTGGCATCATGGAATACTTCGTGCCCTCGATGTCTATTTCCCCATCGGGGTCTTCTTTCATGTCCATAAACACGAGTGTTGCTACCTCCAATCCCCTGACAAAAACTTCCACAGCGTTTCCAGCATTGCCACCCCCAAACCAGGGTTTTTCCTTGTATGTAATTTCAGTTCCATCCACATGGAGTTTTTCTGTAAGAAACCTGTATGAATATTCTATTGTTTCGTTCTTCCAGTATATGTACTTGTTTTCATAATTGAACGCATCATGGCACAGCATCTCAAATGATGTCAGATGCCGCCCGGTTTTGCCCACAAGGTCAAGGTCCAGCATCCGTATACTTGGCTGTGACATGGCCAGAGGGTTTCCTGGAGGGGGCACCAGTCCCGATGTTACCTGTGGCTGGAAATCATATATGGACGCATTGACAAGGAGAACGTCATCACGCCACCTGGGGACTACAGGATATTTTTCTATTATAGTGTGTGGAAGTTTATCCTCTTTAAAAAATGACAGGAACTCCTGGCGCATCTCATCAAGGCTATATTTCCTGTCTACGGGAGAGTTGCCAATAAATGAATAGCCTTCACAGGCAGGGTCCCCGCATGTCTTTTTCCCCGGGTTCTGTGTCCAGAAGAACGATGAGCATACTATACATTGTTTTCTAAGGAAATTATTGTCCCTGAAGAAATCCAGGTCAAATTCATCTTGCACCATTTTACATATAATACATCTGTATAAATAAATATAATTGTCCGTGTTTATATATACGGGCTGTAATGAATCGAGATAAAGAATATTTATATCCTTATTTTCAATCAATAGTTTATGGAAGAAAGGCTAAAAAGGCCGTCATGGGATGAATACTTTATGCGTATGGCTTATCTGGCGGCATCACGCTCCAACTGCACAAGAAGAAAGGTTGGCGCGGTTATTGTGAGAGACAATAATGTACTGGCTACCGGATATAATGGTCCGCCATCGCACACGGTAAACTGTGATATAGTAGGATGTATAAGGGATGAACTTAACGTGCCATCTGGTGAAAGACATGAGCTTTGCAGGGGATTGCATGCAGAGCAGAATGCGATTATACAGGCTGCAGTTAATGGTTCATCAATCAAAGGATCTAAAATATATGTGACAACACATCCCTGTGTTGTGTGCTCCAAAATGATAATGAATTCCAGCATAGAGGAAATAATATTCGCCGAAGGGTATCCTGATGACCTTGCTGAATTGATGTTGCTTGAAAGCAATATTACAATACGTAAATTTAATCTGCCAGACCCGGAAGTGGAGTCTATAATAGGAATATATTATACACATAAAACAGGGGAAGATTAAACAGTATTGCTGCTATTATTTTAATATATTATAATTTAATTATTATCCAATTTTAATCTGAGGGAGATGAATCTATTCCTGAACATTGAGCAGGAATATTGCTATATTTAAATTGTTATTCAATAAATAGTGTGTTGCATAATTAATAGGCATGTGTCATCCCCCTCATAATATTGTAATTAACTACCTTAAGAGCTAATTCCTGTACAATATACTCTATTTTCTTAGCTTTAATTACCTCTGACATTACTCTTTTTAATCCTGAAAAATATATTTCCACGAGCCATCTTTTACCATAGCTATTATTCTCCTTCCACTGTTCCATGGAGTTCTTTTTTATAAATCTTACAATCTTAGCCCTTGCAGGTGATCCTCTGAATTCAGTAGAAGCATTCTTCCTGGGAGGTATTATTGCATTATATCCAAACATATTGTAGATATATTTGGAATCATATCCCCTATCCCCAAAGAGCCTTAAAATATTATTTTTCATTTTACTCAATAGTTTTCTGGCAGCCTTAGAATCATGTGTATGCTCATCTGTAATTGTGAATGATAATACAGTAACATCTTTTAATGATATTATTACATGTAATTTTATCCATCCTCTCCTTTTCTTATGCCATTTATGCCTTAAATAATCCCCTCTTATTGTTATCTTAGAGCCAGTAGAATCTATAATGCAATCCAGCTTACTGTTAATATTATTCAATTCAGGTTTGATTCTCCTTATCCTCCTGAATATTTCACTATATGATATTGATTTTATATTAGCTATAATTGCTAAGGACCTTAACACCCCTTCAAGTGACCTGAAAGGTATACTGAATATAGATCTTAATCTCGCTAAATATATTATCAATGCATCAGGAACTTTGTATGGATGGCCTATTTTACCATTATTTTTTTCCTCCAGCAGACGATCATTATCCTTTATGAATGATAGATCTGCAAGGTATTCTATTCTATCTGCAAGGTATTCTATTCTATCTACAAGGTATTCTATTCTATCTACAAGTGATTCATTATACTTTCCCCATCTCCTGTTAGAACCGAGCCAGTACCTTTTTATACTTCTATTTATTTTATTATTGATTTGTGGAGTCAAAGCAAATCACCCCTATATTTCACTATATAGGGGTTTTTCTTTTAAGTTTTAAATTTATTATGGGATAATTATTAAATTAGAATGAATTATGCAACACACTATTCAATAAAACCAACTACTCCCCGGACACCTAAAATACATTTCAATTTGGATCGTGCTTACCATCTTCTTTTATCTATTGCATTGGAAATAGAACATTGCCAGCTGGTGCAATTTGAATCCCCAACAATAACTAGCATTGCTGCCATGTTTCCATTATGCTAAATGAAAACTATAGTACAATAAAAAACCCAGCTAGGAAACTCTAACTTTATGCCCCAATAATTGTCTTCTGCTATTAGTCGCTTGCACCGTATAAATGTTCGCTTACTCTGTGTATAAAATGTGTTCCGGGAACAAAGTATGGTGGCTTATAGTTGAAATTTAATATATCATTAATATTAAATCACAGTTTATATTGTATAAAACGTTGTAATCACAGACACTTTCTGCGACACCAGAAAAAAGTTGAATAATTTTCATTTTATGTTTAAACTTAACGTGTTGTTTGAACAAACAGGGAAGTGTAATACTATGAATGGGGTAATTTACCTTTCTTTGATTCCTTTACTCTCAATATTATAAATCCCGCCAGACCAATTAATAACGATATAACACCATATATCACAACCAGCATGTATCTTCTGGATTGTATCGAATTGTATTCAAAAACTCTATCCGAGTAGGGGTATCCTATTACAATAAGAGTTATAGCAATTATTCCAGACGCGAGAATTATAAATAGAGTAAAATATTGCCCGGATTTTGACCAATCGGATCTGTGTCTACGGAATGAAATAGTTAACGAGATTGAAAGTACAGCAAAGATAATTATGAAATATATAAAAAATGCTATGTTAGGAGTATAAATATTGCCAAACATTAACTCACCCAATTATTTTCACCATATTTGTTCCCCAGATAATGGACATAAGACGAAAAATATCCACTTATGACTACGCCTGGCACTCCACCAAAAACTCCAAGCGGTGTATTTTGGAATATTGTAACAGTGTTTCCATTGGAGAGATGCCCGTAAAATCCAATGGAGGAAGCTAAACTACCGACAACTGTTATCCATGGATAATAATAATCATTCATCATATATGTCCATATATATTTATTTCCTGATGGTTCATTGGCATATGTTGATTCATACAACTTTGTCATGGCGTCATCAATATGCATAATTACAAGTCCAGCCACTATACCAACTACTGCACCAACAATGGTACCAACTGGACCGCCCCAAGAACCACCTATTGCACCGGCTAATACATATCCTGTAAGACCAGATGCAGCGGCACCACTTGCAATCCCATCCAGCGTCATGTACTTTTCAAAACTATTATACTCTTTCTGTGCTGTACTACCAGCCCATAGTTCGTTAAAATCATCCTGCTCACCATAAGTTACAGTCCATCCCCCAAGCCACCAGGGTGCATGGTATACGAAATAGTTAATAGTTACCATAACCCATGTTCCACTATCTGATGAAACACCACCGGGAAGGTCTGCCATTATATTTAAGACATATGACATAGAGTCTTTTCCATTTATTACAGATGGAACTTTGTGCCCTGAATGCAGTATAGATTCTATTGAGCTCACTTCCATCTTGTTGCTTTTATTAAAGGATGATTTTTCATTAGCTGTAAGCTGTGATATGTATGCCTTTCCTGCTATTGACTGGTTAATGTATTGCATAAATAAAGATTGTCCGGTAGTTGATGATATCTCAGGAAGGTTTTCTTTAACATGGTTCTTCATGTACCAGCTAGAGAATGATACTGCAATTTTATTTGATAGGTTTGAATTTGTTGTGGTAGTGGGTTGTGATTTATTTACAACATATTTGCCAATAGCTACCTGGGGAGAAATATTCCCTGGTGCTTTATTGCTCTGAACTGAATGTATATTGTCTGCCACAGGGACAAATGCGAGTATCACAAATATTGCTGCCATTAATACACCTATTATTATCCTCTTTTTATTCACAATGATATTAATACATGAATATATATATATATATTTCTGTAATAATATTAATAAATGATTTATTATTTAATAATTTACCGGTCAATTTTACAACTTAAACCATACTTATAATAGGAATTTACGGTTATTTATATAAATTATATGTATTACATTTATAACTCCATTGTGCATATATATACAACAGTTCATTTATTCCTTATGTTTCTCGGAACAATACCTTTATTGCACCTGTGCCAGAAGTTATATATTTGCAATGCGGCATTTATTTATAATGCAATATTTTTATATTATATTTAAATAAAATAAATATTTATATACATGTTAATAATATACAGATAACAACCAATGGTTGTTAACTAAGGTGATATAAATGAATGGAAGAAGAGATGATGACTGGGATGATATATTTAACGACATGTATGATGAATTTGGCTTTGACATGAAGAAAATAAACAGGGAAATTGCCAGATTCTGGGAATCCATCATGAAAGGAGAACCGAACAGCAAAATTATGGGCCCATATGTATACGGATTCAGTTACAAGATGGGGCCAGATGGGAAACCTGTTTTCCAGGAATTCGGCAATGTGCCAAGAAATGGAATAGGGCCAAAAGCAGAGCCACAGGGAGGGTTCAGGGAGCCACTTACAGACATAAACGAAGACAAAGAAAATGTATACATCACATATGAATTGCCCGGTGTCGAGAAAAATGATATTGACCTGGTAGTAAACGAGAACAACATAGAACTTAAGGTGGACAAGGGGTCAAGGAAATATTATAAAAACATAGAATTCGACAGGGAAGTCGATATAAACAGTGTTATAGCTAAATTTACCAATGGCGTCCTGGATATAACAATTAAAAAAGTAAACAACAAAAGTACCGGCAGGGCAGTAAAAATCGATTAAATATATTTTTAATATTTTATGGTGTTTACATGGACGAGGATTTATGGTCTATTTTAATTGCACTGGAAAACAATACCAGGAGAGAAATGCTAAAAACACTGGCAAATTATAATTCCTATGGGCTCGAATTAAGCAGGATGATAGGGGTTTCACAGCAGGCCATCAATAAACAGCTTGAAATTCTGGAAAAACTTGGATTGATATGTACAGATGGAAGCATACCATCAACCATGGGGCCACCGCGGAAAGTTTACAGGTCAATGGGATTCTCAACCATAATTATAGATTATTCAAAAAATTTTATGAAAATTAAGAAAATGGATATTGATTATGGAGACGAAAATATTGAAGGGAATAATTCTGATCTTGTCAATAAATTAAATAATTTAAATGGTGAAATAGACAAAATCGACAGGGAAAGAAATTTGCTGTCATCGAAAAAGGATGCAATAATAGGCATGTTAAAGGAGAGAGCCTCAGGCTTTGACAATTTCTACAGAAAGGTAATATACGGATATCTTGAAACTATGGATATATCAATTGTGGCTCACAATATGGGGATTCCTGAGGAGCTTGTTAAAGGGATTGTGGATAAATTTTTGCAGGGATAATAAAATTCATTTCATAACATGAGTGGGTTAAAAGTTATATATATTTCATAAATATGCAAATATGAAAGTATCGTTTAAGTTTGATAGTGATGTTGGGTTTATTTCAGATGATGGGAAGAGAGAAACTAAATTCAAAAATTCTATAGTAGGCAATGACGAATACCATTCACCTACAGAGCTCCTGCTTCTGGCAATGGGTGGATGCAGCAGTGATGATGTGCTCAATATCTTAAAAAAGATGAAAAAGGAAATTAAGAGTTATAGATGTGAGGTTACAGGAGAAAAAAGGGATACTGATCCAAAACTTTTAAAATATGGGGAAATACATTACATATTTGAAGGGGATATGGATCCGGAATCTGTGAAAAAGGCAATAGATCTGTCTCTGGAAAAATATTGCTCGGTATCGCTCACCGTGAAAGGCGCAGGTATTCCTGTTTCCTATTATTATACAATAAATGGGCAGGATTACCGCTAATTTTTTAATCCATTTCCGGTAAGTACTAGGAGTGACGACCCTTCAAAATTGAATTTTCTGTATGCTGCGAATACAGTAGCCGAACTGTATTCTGCATAAAACCCTTTCAATGCAAGGTCTTTTCTTGCTGTTATTATTTCATTTTCGGATACAGAAATGCACCTGTTGCCATCATTCATAATTTTAATCATTTTATTCATCAGTACAGGGCGTTTTGCTACTAGAGCATCGGCTATGGATGAAAGGTTATTGTCAGGATCATATTTTTCTCCGTTTATGAATGAGCATACAGGCGAAATATTCTCCGGCTGGACACCAACTATTACAGGTACTTTACTTATTTCTCCGGAATTATAAAGATGGGTTAAGCCGCTATATAGCCCTGAAAGCAATGTGCCTGCTGATATTGGTACGAATATATTGTCAGGCATTTTGCCCTGAAGGAATATTTCATAGGCAAGTGTCCTGATGCCATCCCTGAATTCCGGGTTTAATATATGGGAAGCATAGAATCCTTCCGCATGTTCTGCTTCTTCCTGCACATGGTCCCTTGATCCATCTACCTTGATTATATGAGCCCCATAACTTTCAATCTGTTTCAGTTTGGCCGGATTTGCATTTGAAGGAACGTAAATATTAGTTTTAAAGCCTGCACTTATTCCATATGCTGCTATTGAAGAACCTGCATTCCCGGAAGAATCTTCATTGATCATTTCTATATTAAGTTCATTTCTCCTTGATGATATATAGGAAATCAGATTTCTTGTACCACGATCCTTGTATGAATAAGTTGGTGAAAAGTAATCCAGTTTAAATGAAAGATCATTATTAATTTTGACAACCGGTGTCCTGACTTCGCCCAGGGTCACCCATCTGGAGATATAATCAAAATTTTTATCCATATCATCGTAAAATTTTCCTTCAGGAACAATCTCAAATGGTTCATTGCATTGCCTGCATCTTAACTCGTGCTCGAGCCGTGGATGGCCGTTAAAACAAACTGTGCGCATAAAAATAAGAATACAATTAAAAATAAAATACTATGCAAAAAAATTAAAGGGATGAATAGTAGGATTCATCATATGGTTCTGGCTTAAGTCCCTTTCTTTCCCTTATCTTTGCAACTATTCCAGCCTGCAGTTCATATGGAACACGCTGATATCCAGAGTTTTCTGAACTCCATATAGCTTTTCCGCCTGTTGCGCTCCTTATTGCGGATGCGAAACCTATCATTCCTGAAACAGGGGCATTTGCTATAACAGTGATTTCTTCACCATTCTGCTGCATATCTTCAACAACGCCACGCCTCTGCTGGAGTTCACTGGTTACAGGGCCCATTAATTCCTGTGGAACGCTGATGAAAACTTTCTGCATGGGCTCCATTAATACTCTGCCTGCCTGGCACATTGCACCATATATTGAGTTTCTTCCTGCAGGTATAACCTGTGCCGGCCCTCTGTGGATACTATCCTCATGAAGTTTTGCGTCCATCAGGCTTACCTTCAATCCATATACCTTTTCATTTGCAAGCGGGCCCTTGTCCAGGGATTCGTTAAATGACTCTATAAGAAGTTCCATTGTTTCATCAAGGTACTGGATTCCCTTTGTCATGTCCAGAAGAAGGTTTGCCCCGTGGATAGATACAAGCCCCCTGGCTTCATTATGGTCAAGGCCAGCTTCCTCGAGTATGGCCATGACAGCTTTCTTATCTTTTATTTTAGACCCGTCAGGCACTTTACCTTCCAGGATAGCCTGCACTACACCTTCAGGCAATGGCTCAACTTTGAAATAGAACCTGTTATGCTTGTTGGGTGATTTTCCCTCAAATGGCCCACCTGTTTTGTCCACAGTTTCCCTGTAAACTACAAGGGGAGCTGAGGTAACAACATCAACGTGGTAATCATTTTTTATCCTGTACATTGTGATTTCAAGATGCAATTCTCCCATACCAGAGATTAAATGTTCCCCTGTTTCCTGGTTTATATCTACCTGTATGGACGGGTCTGCCTTGGAAACCGATCTCAGTACATCGATAAGTTTGGGAAGGTCTGCAGTATGTTTTGCTTCAATTGCAAGGGTAACTACTGGATCAGAATAGTGGGACATTGGTTCAAAGTCATCCATATCCTGCAGTGATGATACTGTAGAACCTGCAATTGCTCCCTTTAATCCAACAACTGCTGCGATATTTCCTGCAGCTATTTCGTCTATTGAAATTCTGTCAGGGCCAACCATCATAGATAGTAACTGGACCTTTGATTTTCCAGCTCCTGTAACATATAATTCACTTCCTTTCCTTATTATACCGGAGAAAACTCTTCCCACTGCAATTTCTCCTGCATGCGGGTCTATAAGTATTTTTGTTATCATCATACTTACAGGGCCATTGTCATCACACTTTTCCATAGCCTTGCCTATCTCGCTGTCAAGGTCCCCATGCCATATCTGTGGTATTCTATACTTCTGGGCAACAGCCGGATTTGGAAGGTTTTTGGTAACCATATCAAGAACCACCTTATGTAAAGGTGCTTTTTTAGCCAGTTCCTTCTGTTTTCCTGCACTGACGAGATCTACTATATCTTTAAATGTAACCTTGAATAATGCCATTGCCGGAACAGATAGTGCCCAGTTATGGTATGCTGAACCGAAAGCCACTGTTCCATTTTTAACATTTACAAGCCATGAATCAGCGAATTCCTTCGGTGCATATTTTGTTATAAGCTTGTTTACATCTGTAATAACTTTTATGAAACGTTTCTGCATTTCATCTCCATTCAGCTTCAATTCATTGATAAGCCTGTCCACTTTATTAATAAAAAGCACTGGCTTTACTCTCTCTTTAAGGGCCTGCCTTACCACTGTCTCTGTCTGTGGCATTACACCTTCAACAGAATCCACAACGATTACTGTACCGTCAACTGCCCTCATAGCCCTTGTAACATCACCGCCAAAATCAACATGCCCTGGCGTATCTATAAGATTAATAAGAAATTCTTTTCCATCTACTTCATGCACCATGGAAGCATTAGCTGCATTTATGGTTATTCCTCTTGCCTGCTCCTGTTCATCATAATCAAGCAGCAACTGCTTTCCTGCCAAATCTTCGCTCATCATGCCAGCACCGGCAATAAGATTATCACTCAATGTGGTTTTACCATGGTCTATATGAGCAGCAATATCAATATTTCTGATCAATTCTGGATGTTCGACTAATTTCATTGCTTTTGCAACATTTTCTTCTTTTCGCCCCATTAACAACACCATTTAACGTTTATAATACCGTATCGAAAATCATTATTTAATAATTATTAAAATTTAATGATATTACGACAACAATATGTATTTTGTTATATCCACTATATATTATACGAATTTATATGTTTTCATTTTATTAGTGTGAGTGGTGGAGACCACACCGTTTATATGTGGGATAAATGGGGACTTAAAGTTAATAAATACAATACTAATTATAAAAAAGGGAATTGTTTTAAAACATATCATACATTTCCAACCTTGTTGCGCCTTTTGAATATTGATAGATACGCCGGATTAGTATTATATTTTATGATTCACTATTTAAATTTAATGTTTAATCTCTCTTTTGTTTATATCGTGCAAAGTTACAATGGTATAAACCATACTCAAAAACAACCGCGGGGTCATGGGGTTAAAGGAGAATAATATGTATTTTATTTCAAGACTAAAGAAGAATGCTGGTCATACTAAAATAGAAGAGGAAACGTGGGAATATTAAAAAATTCCATTGACCGATAATAATTTCCATAGCAACACTGAAATTGATGTTATTTTTATGAAATTGCAGATAATTAGATATAAGTATTGGAAATTTAGATGATAATTAAGGAAAAACTTTAATTATTTAAAATATTATGCCTATTTTTTACTAGATATATGACCACTACTATATAAACTATTGTCCCAATAATAAATATGTAAAGTAAAATATTTATGTGGGATATATCATATGCAACTGCTATAAGTTCGACAATAACAAACAATAAAAGTATAATTATCCCTAATTTTATAGATTTTTTTTTGCTTATCTTATTTTCTTCTTTATTATTATGAGTATTGTTCATTTACCATCCCCCATAACATGCATTACCAATCAGATATGTTTGATAACCTATCAAACCTATAGATAGACTTAAGCCTAGAATGAAAAGAGCTATGGCCGCTCCTCCGGTTATCCCAGTGGAAAGAGCTAGACCTCCTAACATTGCTACTACTCCCATTAATTCAACAACAAGAATCGTTATTGATACTATGCATCCCCAACTCCAGTCTATTGCTATTGCACTTGTTTTATCTACAACTATATTTTTTACATTATTATTTGTAAATCCTAACATAGTATTCATTGCTATAGCAATGTATGAATATTCTATGCCAAATTTATTTAATGTACTGTTGCCGGAGAACATATAATTAAATGCAACCAGTTTAACATCGCCTATCAGTGATTTCATTTCATTACTATACGTGCCCTTATAATTCAATGTAAATTCATTGCCTAATAATATCTTTGATGAGTTTATGGGAACTATGTTTGCATATATATAAGATATCTTATTATTATTTTCATTTGCTATTATATCAGCTATTTCTACTTTATAATCTTTGAACTTTTCTGTAAATGCTATTGTATACTTTATAGTGGAATTATTATAATACTGTAATAGATAATTTGAATTGTTTGATTTAGTATAATTGTATTGATATGCTGTTATACTATTATTTTTTATATCATTGTTATTATAATTATATATGTTGTTTATGGAAGTTTTGTTTATATTAGCTGGTATTATTGTGCCATTGTTAGAATCAATAAAATTGTTCATAAATGTAATGTTCCCGAGTTTAACATAATTATTATTTGATTTGGCATCATTAATATTGTTTATATAATTAGTATTGGCAGATGAATATGCAATCATAATAAACATAGTAGCAATCAGTACCGCAACTAGTGCTACATACTTTTGCTTCATAATAAATATAATTCTAAAAAATATATAAACTATTCGATATAGTAATAGTTCAATGGTTTGAATTAACATGGAGTTAATATGGCTTTAAATTTATTTTTGTTTCAATAGGATTTCTGTACAGTGTAAAGATGTGAAAAATACTATGGACTATCTGATACTTTCCATTATGTAATTATTGATCTTATTGACCTTTCTGACTTATTGTTTGCAGGTCGATTTTATTACAAATCGAAATCTATCATCCTCTTATGCCTTAACTGGTTGTTTACAAAATCTCTGGATTTCTTTCATTCATATGGTGTATCTATATGGATGAAATTTTCATTCAATGATTTTTATATGATTCTGTAACGTTTTCATGCGCCCGTTTAGTATTTCCTTTGCCTTATTGTATATCTATTTCAATGTATTATAGATATATTCACTGGCGTGCTCCATTTATTATTTAGATAGTTATCAAGTCGAATATTGGGATAATATAATGGGTAAATTTACAGCAATAGCAGGCCAGCATTAGTAATGACCATTCTATAACTCATTTAGAACAAACTGCATATAGCAAAATAATCTTGAAGATTTCGGAGATAAAGAAAAATTAATTGAAATAAAAAATAATATTAAAAAACACAGATAATTTAGCTTTTTATCTGGATTTCAATCCTGACGCCATCAGGAATGGATATCCTCATTAATTGCCTTAGGGTTCTCTCATCGGCATCCACATCCATAAGGCGTTTGTGTACTCTCATTTCCCAGCGGTCCCATGTTGGAGAACCTTCCCCATCGGGGCTTTTCCTTAATGGAACTTTAAGTTTTTTTGTAGGCAATGGGATTGGACCGTGTATTTCTACACCAGTTCTCTTTGCTATGGCTTTGATCTCGTTGCAAACTACGTCAACTATTTGATTTTCGGTGCCACTCAGTGAAATCCTTGCTTTATATGCCATATATCATCACGCTACTGTGGCTTTTTCAAGGTCTATGCACTGACCGGCTGCAACGGTCATACCCATATCCCTTATTGCAAATCTTCCCAGCTGCGGGAACTCCGATACTTTCTCTATTACAAGGGGTTTGTCAGGTATAACCTTAACTACAGCTATATCCCCTGCTTTTATGAAATCGGGTTTTTCCTTAAGTGTGGTTCCATCCTTCGGGTTTATTGTTTTTATGATTTCTTCAAATCTGCAGGCTATCTGGGCAGTATGTACGTGGAATACAGGTTTGTATCCAGCTGCTATTACACTCGGGTGCTGAAGTACAACTATCTGGGCTGTAAATGATTTTACAACTGTTGGCGGTGCAGATACTGGGCCGCAGACATCTCCTCTCTTCAGGTCGTTCTTTGCAATTCCCCTTACGTTGAATCCTATATTGTCACCAGGTTCAGCGCTTTGCATTGCAGTATGATGCTCCTCTATTGACTTCACTTCCCCTGACTTGTTTGCAGGAAGGAATATTACCTTGTCATTTATTTTAATGACTCCAGTTTCCACTCTCCCTACTGGAACTGTGCCTATACCTGTTATGGAGTAAACATCCTCAACCGGTATTCTAAGCGGTTTGTCTGTTGGTTTTGCTGGTACCTTAAGGTTATTAAGTGCTTCCATAATTGTTGGGCCTTTCCACCATGACAGATTTGCGCTGTTTTTCATGATGTTGTCTCCCTTGTAACCGCTCATGGGTATAATTGGAACATCCTTAAATCCAATCGGGGTAAGCAGTTTTGTAACCTGTTCCTTTACTTCGTTGTACCTTTTTTCACTGTAAGCTGGCTGTGTTGCATCCATCTTGTTGACTGCAACTATGAGCTGTGATACACCAAGGGTCCTGGCAAGGAAAGCGTGCTCTCTTGTCTGTGCCATTACACCGTCACCCTCTCTTGCTGAAACAACAAGCACTGCTGCATCTGCCTGGCTTGTTCCTGTAATCATGTTCTTAACAAAGTCCCTGTGTCCGGGTGCATCAATAATAGTAAAGTAGTATTTGTCTGTCTGGAATTTTCTGTGTGTAAGGTCGATTGTAACTCCTCTTTCCCTTTCTTCCTTAAACCGGTCCATAACCCAGGCAAACTCGAATGTTGCCTTTCCCTTTTCTTCAGACTCTTTCTTGTACTCGTCTATTATGTGCTGTGGGATCTCTCCGTGTTCGAACAATAATCTTCCTACGAAAGTAGACTTTCCATGATCGACATGCCCTATTATAACTAAATTCATATGTGGTAATTCTGCCATTTTCTTTCACCTTTAACCAGGATTGACAATCCTTTCTTTACCATATAATACTTTAATATTTAAATATCTTTCTTATCATAATGGTAGTACAGATAAAAACGCGGGAGTTATACTTGAATCTTTAATTCTAAAAAATGTTTTGTGGCATAATTTCTGGCCCAGAATGGAATACTGGGGCTTTGCCCGTTCTAACCGGATCCTGGATATGGTACCACAAAAAAAGTCAAAATTGTCGAATATTGGGTGTATGATAATTTTTCAAATGAAGGAGGCAGGTTCCGGTGGAATTTAGGCTAGAGAATTTATTTGAAAACTCCTGAAGAATATTTTAACCGGATAGAAACTATGAAAATTGCTCTCTGCAATGATGAATAATAAAAATTAAAAATATCTCGCTCCTGTGATAATAAATATATACTAATTTAAAATATAGCTACATGGATTCTCAATTTAACATTATTTCAAAGGACAAAGATTCAATTAAAGTAGAAATGATAAATTATGACAATACCGTTTTAAGGCCCCTTGTCGAGGAGATATTAAAGGATGATAAGGTTGTGGAATCTCACTATTACATAAAACACCCCGACATAGACAATCCGGAGATTTATGTAAAAGTCAGTACGGGAAAGCCCCAGGCTGCAATTAAAAGAGCTATAAAACGCATGAACAAGATTTACGAATCGCTGGATGCGGAATTGCAGAAGGAACTTGAAAAATTCAAAGCCAGCACAGAAAAAAATGAACAGTAGATATATCCTGGAACTTTCAGGTGAAAATATTGAAATAGCCTACACTGAAATAAAATCTATCCAGGAAACTTATAAAAATTTTCAGATAATTTTTCTCAGTGGTAAATTCGCATTAATTGATGGTGACCCTGCAAAGGTAATGAATTCTGCATTCACCAATTATATATCCAGAGTTATAAATGAAAGTGACGATTACAAGAATTTTACCGGAACAGAAATTCCGGATGGTTTTTTTTACGTCAGGGTTATAGGAAAAGCTAAAACAGAGACAGAGGGGATAGAATCTGAAATAGGGAGAAATTTAGGTGGCAAAGGCAGAATATCCTTTAAAAATCCGGATTTTATTGTCAGGGCAATTTTTCTGGATAAATGGTACCTGTGCATCCTCACATATGAAAGGGATAAAAAACGTTTCGAAGAGCGCAGGGCGCCTATGAGGCCATTTTTTTCACCCGTTTCCCTCCACCCTAAATATGCAAGATATCTGGTTAACACATCAGGGACAGTGGAGGGAGATACCTTGCTTGACCCGTTCTGTGGAACTGGCGGCATACTCATAGAGGCTTCAATGCTTGGGAGAAAAATAATCGGAAACGATTCAGAACTTAATATGGTAATGGGCACAAAATTGAATTTTAAGTATTTTGGCATAGAGAATTATAAAATGTATAATTTAGATATAGCCAGCTTATCACTGGATAAGAAGGTTGATGGGATAGTCACAGATATGCCGTATGGGAGAAGTTCCGGAGTAAACAACCATGACATAGTAGAATTATATAAAGAATCATTCATAAAATTTAACGAATTGTTAAAAAGCAGAGGAAAGTGCTCCATTATAGTAAATAATACCCAGTTTCTTGATTATGCTGTAAAATATTTCAATATAGAAAAAATTGTGCCTGTGTACCAGCATAAGTCGCTGATCCGGCAATTTGTTATTTTATCCAGGATTAATTAACCGGAGTTATGCTTATCTGGACATTTTCACCATCAATATCCCAGGTTTTTCCATCAGTGGAAGATGAAAATTCTATGCTTTTGCTTAATGTCTCATTCTTTATAAGATCCATAAACTTCTCTATGGATTTTCTTATATCGCCTGACACATTTATCTCCGTTTTGATATTCCTGGAATATTCCAGATTAAGGTCCTTTCTCATTATCTGTATTCTCCTTATAATTTCCCTTGCGTATCCTGCCAGCAGAAGATTGTTGTCAATATTTTTGTTTATGAATACGGATATCCCTGTTTTTTCATCACTGGCAAAGGCATATTCCGGTGATGGATCCTCGTGGATTTCAAAAAAGTCAGGTGTAAATTCATTGCCTTTATACGTTATTTTGCCGGTTTTTTTAAGTTCACTGTAAATGTTTTCTGAATTCAGGTACTCAGCAAATTTATTGGTGTCCCCCCTCAATACCGGAGCTACCTTTGAGAAAACAGGTTTTACTGTTGTTTTAACTGGCCTTTCTCCAAATGGTATAAATTTAATATCCATAGAATTAAGCTCCGGGGATATTATATCAAGAATAGCCGGATTTAATTCCATATCGCTGTACAGCATTATATTGCCCACAACCTGCCTTCCTTTTATATTGGATTCCTGCCTTGCCCGCCTGGAAAGTTCCATTATGGATATGGCATATTTAAATTCCTTTTCCAGATCGCTGTCTATGTAATTATTGTCAGGTTCCGGGTATTTTTCTGAATGGATTGTTTTTTCCGGGCCTGAGAGTTTCTGGTACATATAATCTGTATAGAACGGCGCCAGGGGTGCAAGAAGTTTCAGTATGTTTATAAGGGTATAATACAGTGTTTCGTATGCTCTCTTCTTCTCATCGTCCAGTTTCCCTTCCCAGAATCTTTTCCTTGATAGCCTCAGGTAATAATTGGAAAAATCGTTTATAAGGTCCATTATGTTTCTGAGAGCTATATGCATATCAAATTCATCCATATTCTTCCGGGTATTTTCTATTGTAGAATTTAATCTGGAAAGGAGCCACCTGTCCAGAAGGTTGCTGGAGGGTTCAAGGTCCTGGAAGACGAATCCATCCAGGTTGGCATTGGATGCAAAAAATGAGTAAACGTTGGATAGTGTGCCGAACACCTTTCTTGCAGTATCGCCTATGAGCTTCTTGTCAATTGATTTTGAATTCCATGGTGCGCCTGTGTAGAAGAAAAGCCTTGCAGGGTCTGCACCATACATAGATATAAAATCCCTTGCTGTAACAAAATTCCCCTTGCTTTTGCTCATTTTCTGCCCGTTTTCATCAAGGATAAAACTCATAGACATTACATTTTTATATGCATTTCTTCCAAAAAGCAGGGATGATATAACATGAAGCGTGTAAAACCAGCCACGTGTCTGGTCAATTGCCTCGGTTATAAAATCTACAGGTATGCCTTCTGTGTCAAAATTTTTGTTAAAGGGATAATGCATTGCGGCATAGCTTGCACTCCCAGAGTCAAACCATGTATCTATGACATATGGCTCCCTTTCCATAGTTTCTGAACATTCCGGGCACTTCAGTTTAACAGCATCGATAAATGGCCTGTGTAAGTCATCCGGTATATTGCCACCATGCTTTTCTATGTCTTCCCTGCTTCCAACTGCAAGGTAATGGCCGTTGCTACATTTCCATATTGGCAATGGAGTTCCCCAGTATCTGTTCCTGCTTAGCGCCCAATCCTTTGCATCATTAAGGAAATTCCCGAATCTTCCGTCTTTAAGGTATTCCGGATACCAGTTAACCTTATCATTATTTTTCTTCAGCAGCTCCCTTATTGTGGATACTTTGATAAACCATGCATCCAGTGGATAATAAAGCAGTTTTGTTCCGCACCTGTAGCAAAATGGATATGTATGCTTTATTTTCTGGCTTTTAAATAGAAGGTTATTTTCCTTCAAGTATCCGATTATATCAGGATTAACATCCATGACAAACTTATCTTTCCATGGAACGCTATTATCAAATTTTCCCTCTGAATCCACAGGATTTATAAGGCTAACATTGTATTCCTTTGCTATGTCAAAATCGTCAGCTCCGAATGCGGGTGCTGCATGGACTATTCCCGTACCATCCTCTGCTGTTACAAAATCACCAGGAACGACCTGGAGTGCATTACTGCCAACGTGAAGAAATGGCATAAGCTGCTCATAACGTGTTCCAACAAGGTCTTTCCCTTTCATTGTTTTCAGGACTTTCGCATCCTTAAATAATGATTGGACGGTGCTGGATAATACATAATATTCATTGTTTCCATCCGAAACCAGAGAGTAATCAAAATCTTTATTGACAACAAGAAGTTCATTTGATGGCAGTGTCCAGGGCGTTGTTGTCCAGGCTATAAGATACCGGTTCATGCTGCCTTTTACCCTGAACTTCACATACACAGATATATCATCTGTATTCTTATATCCCTGGGCTACTTCATGGGAACTTAATGATGTTCCGCATCTGGGGCAATATGGGACAATTTTGTAATCCTTTACAAGCATATTTTCATCAAATAGCTTCTTCAGGGCGTACCATTCACTCTCCATATAGTCGTTTCTCAATGTTACATAGGATTTATTCTCATCAATCCAGTAGCCTATTTCACTGTCTACTTCGTTCCATTCATCTATGTATGTAAATACACTGTTTCTGCAGTATTCATTAAATTTTTCTATTCCAAAATCCTCTATTTCCTTTTTTGTATTAAACCCGAAATGCTTTTCGGCTTCCAGTTCAACAGGAAGGCCGTGGCAATCCCACCCGCCGGTTCTCCTTCCTATGTCGTATCCGGACATATATTTATACCTCATGACAGTATCTTTTACTGTCCTGGTCATGAGATGCCCTACGTGGGGCCTACCGTTTGCTGTTGGGGGCCCCTCGAGAAAAGTATATCTTTTAAGGTTCCTGTCCTTATTCAATATATCCTCGATGATTTTATTTTCTTTCCAGTATTTTCTTATTTCTTTCTCAATATCCATCGATGATTTGTTAACGTCAATAGTCTGGTAAAAATTGCTACTCATTATCAGTTCAGTAATAAAATGTATTTATTATTTTTTATCAAATCTAATTATATGCAATGTTAATAATCCGCGGGTAGTTGAAAGGATCCATAAAATACATACTACCAGCATAAAAATAATCGGGGCAGTTGCAAAGATGCCACAGGATATTTAATTCCTGTACTTGCTGTATGAATATATTAAATCTATGAGGTTTTTCTCCATTTTTTCGTCTATGGTGCCATCTTCCTTCTTTTTAATTATATATTCCTTGGCATCCTTAATGCCTTTCTTTGAAGTGATAGCATATATGCTGCCCCTTACTGCTCCCCTGACACTGTCAGGAAGGTCCTTCAGCATAGTTCCAAGCATGTAGTTGAATTCGTCTTCCCGCCTCATGTCAAGTTTTTTTGAAGCTTTTTCGCCATTATTTTCCCGGTAATTTTTATTAACCCTTGTTCCATATTTTCTATACTTGTAATTGGCCATTCACTTTTATAGGTTAAATTTATATTTAATATTTGTTAATTTATATGCTTTACCTACAATTTATAATTGTATAAACATTATATATCAGTAAAAAATATAGTTTAAGGTTTGATATTATGAAAATGCCAAAACAGATAAAAACTTACTGTCCATATTGCAAAAAACATACAGTACATGATGTAGAAAGAGTACGTAAAAGAAAGGCCAGCGAATTAAGGGCAGGCCAGAGGAGGTTTAGAAGGGTTACATCAGGTTATGGAGGATTTCCAAGGCCAAGGTACGAAGGAAGGGAAAAACCAACCAAAAGAATTGCATTGAGGCTTAAGTGCACAGTATGCAAGAAATCTATAACACCACCCACACAGAGGGCCAAGAAATTTGAAATAGTGGAGGCATAAATATGGCAGATGAATTTAAAAAATTGAAGGATGTAGGAAATAATTTCCTTAAAATTAAATGTAAAGATTGCGGAAATGAACAGATTATTTATTCAAAAGTCTCCTCTGTGGTAGTTTGCAACATCTGTGGGTCAACCATAGCAAAACCAACAGGTTCAACACTTGCCACATCTGGAGAGCTTGTTGAAAAGATAAAATTATAGGCCAGTTATGTCCAGAGATATGCCAGAACCCGGAGATTTAGTAGTTGTTACGATAAAAGAAGTCCAGAATTATGGTGCAATTGTACAGCTGGATGAATATCCTGGCGTTTCAGGTTTTATTCACATAGCTGAGGTCGCAACAGGATGGATTAAGCACATTAAAGATTTTGTCAGGGTTAACCAGAGAACAGTATGCAAGGTATTGAATGTTGATAGCAATAGGAGGCATGTTGACCTTTCCCTTAAAAGAGTTAACGAGCACCAGAAGAGGGAGAAGATAGAAGAATGGAAAAACGACCAGAAATCCGAGAAGCTCCTGGAAATTGTGGCAAAGGAAGCAAACATATCTGATAAGGCCATAACAAAGAATATGGAAGATTATCTTGTATCAGAATATGGAAGTGCCTATGACGCATTCTTTGAGGCAGCATCAAATAAGGAGTTCATGAGCGATAAAAATGAGCCATGGAAAGATGCATTCATAAAGGTTGCAAAGGAGAACATTTCAATCCCAATGGTAAAGATAGGCGGCGAGATAGATATGTATTCGCTGGCATCAAACGGAATAGAGCTCATAAAGGAAGCACTTGATGTAGGCTCCGGAAATAATGTTGAAATAACATATGCAGGGTCACCAAAATACAGGATTTCTATAGTAGATGAGGATTATAAATCTGCAGAGGAAAAATTGAAAAATGTGCTTGAAAAGATCTCAACTGCATGCAAAAAAAACAATATATCATATAGTTTCACAAGGGACGAACAATGAGAACTTTAATAAGGATATGCCCATCATGCAAACTGTACACAATGAATGATATATGCAGTAATTGTGGAACGGCAACTGTTATGGCAATCCCGATGAAATATTCGCCCGCGGACAAATTCCAGAAGTACAGGATTAAATTGCTTGAGGATGAACACAATGGAAAAAATAATGTTTAAAAATTATGAAGAACCTGAATTGAATTCCCCCATATTCGTAGGCGGGCTTCCAGGCATAGGCAATGTTGGCAAAATTACAGTTGATTATTTTGTTGACAAATTAAAAATGAAAAAGCTGGCGGATGTGTATTCCGAATTCCTTCCACCACAGGTATTTATTAACAACAATGTGGTGCACCTGGTAAGGGAATCACTTTATTATAAAAAAACCAGCGGGGAACACGACCTTATTTTCTTAACAGGCGATTTCCAGGGAACAACACAGGAAGGACAGTATGAACTCTCATACAGGATGCTTGAATTTCTTAAAAAATATGAAGTTTCAATGATTTATACCCTTGGTGGCTATAGTGTGGGAAAGATAGTTGAAAAACCCCGCGTACTGGGAGCTGTAACAGACAAAAAACTGATAAAGCCCCTTGCCCGCAAAGGTGTTGTTTTCTCAGAAGGCGAGCCAAGTGGTGGGATAGTTGGATCTGCCGGATTAATTCTTGGCATGGGAACTGAACTGTTTTCAATTCCAGGTGCCTGTTTTATGGGGGAAACATCCGGTTATTTTGCCGACCCAAAGAGTGCCAGGGAGATAATAATGGTTCTGGCAAAGGTCCTTAAGACCAGGATAAACCTGAAGGACATAGATGAAAAAACCAGGCAGCTGGAGGATATAACCGAAAAGATGAAGCAGGAAGCACAGAACAAGGCTCCCAAGGATGACCTGGGATACTTTGGATAAACATTTTAAATTATATCCATAAAAGCCACATTATTTTTGGCTAGTTGGAATTTTGTAGAATAATGTCAAATTTTTATATTTTAATAACATGTAGTAATAATGAAAGCCGAAGTTTTTAAACCAGGCAACATTAAAAAATTAAAAAAGGATTTTGACAATATTGATGAATGTGACAAGCCCGTATATTATATGGTGATAAATCTTTTTGAATCTTTTCCGGGCAAAATTTCTGCAATAAAGGTATACAGGGGCAGCGATATTGATTTAAAGATAAGGCTGGGAAATACCGATTACAGATATATAAAAATATTGAAGTCAAAATCAGGGATGTTTGAAATTATGAGGCTCCCACTTGATGAGAGGAAAATTGGGAAATACAGCCTGTATGATATGATCAGGAATGATGTGGAATCCGGAAATGAGCTTAAAAGGGAGACCAGGAATGAAATATTGAAATACATAGATTTTAACAGGAACAGAAAAAAATTGCTTTATATTCTGAATGACAGTGAAAATGCAAATTATTACATTATGAAGGAAACAACAATAAAAGATATTGTGGTGCGTGACATAGAATATATGTATACAAAAAACAGTTCATACAGGGTATATAATGGCACAATACCTGTAAAATTTATAGGGGATTACTGGAGCAGTTACCTTAAAAGAAGGAAAAAGACAGAAAAAGACGTATGGAAATCCTTAATAACACAATGAATTTTTAATTTAAAAGAGTTAACAGCATATACCAAAAATTATTAAATATAGTAATTATACGTAATAATGGATTATGATGTTGACGTTGCAGTGGTGGGAGGCGGACTCGCCGGCATTTCTGCGGCGATAAGTGCTGCAAAAAATGGCCTCTCTGTTATAGTTCTCGAACGTGGGGAACACTCCGGTTCAAAAAATGTATCGGGTGGCAGGATGTATATCCATTCCCTAAAGACGCTCCTTGGAGACAGATACAGGGATGCCCCGCTGGAACTGCCAATTAAGAAGGAAACCTTTGAAATTTATACAGGGAATAACAAGGCAAGCTTCTCATTTGAAAATAAAGAAACTGAAAATAGTTACTCTATACTCAGATCAAGGTTTGATGCATGGTTTGCTTCTGAAGCTGAAAATCTTGGAGTTCCTGTATCTTACTCCACACTTGTGTCAGGAATTGATAGGGAAGACGGCGGCCTAGTTGTTAAAAGTGACAGGGGAGACATAAGGACACCACTTGTAATAGAAAGTGATGGTGCTGCAGGTTTTGCTTCCAGATACCTTGGAATCAGGAAGGAAAAGGCATTTAAAATGCAGCCGGTGAAAAATCTACAGGAAAACCCTGATTTTATGCCAAAGCAATTCATGGTCGGCGTAAAGGAAATAGTGGACAAAAAGCCTGATGCAGATTATGGTGAAGCGAAAACTATACTCGGACTTTCCAATGGCGTAAAGGGTGGCGGATTTGCATACACAAATAAGGATTCTACATCAATAGGTCTTACATTAAAGCTGGATTCCCTGGAGGGGCACAGTGAAAAAGCCTTCGATCTAATAGAGGATTTCAGGGAAAAGCTCGGCATTGAAGGGAAATTGCTTGAATATTCTGCCCATTTAATACCATTTTACAGGTTTGAAACACTTCCAGCTAGATATGTAGACAATTTAATGGTTACAGGTGACGCAGCAGGATTTTTAATAAACGATGGATTTACGATAAGGGGCATGGACAATGCCATAGAATCCGGGCGCCTTGCTGGGGAAGCTGCTAAAAAAATAACAGATTCCGGTGATTTCAAGGACACATATATTTACGAACAGATGCTGGAGAATAGCTTTATACTGAAAGACATGCAGGCTGCTTCAAGAATATCTACATTATTCGGCAATGAAAGGACATTCGATGCATACCCGAAGATGATGGCCGGGATTCTTGAAAGGATGTTCACAGTTACAGACAATCCCCGGGAAAATATAAAAAGTGTTTTGATGGATGAAATAAAAAAGAACAATATAGGGTATTATACATTGCTGCAGGATATGTTAAAGGTGATATAATGGATTTAATAAAGAGACTTGGGCTGAATAAAAATGAAGTTGGAAACCAGAGCCATATAGAGGTCAATACTGATATGTGCAAAATATGCGTTGATAAGCCGTGCATAAAGGTTTGCCCTGCTGGAACATATGAGGAAGACAAGGAAAATGGCATATCTGTCCACTATGAGAGATGCCTGGAATGTGGTGCTGCACTTTATGCATGCCCATTTGGAGCCCTGCAATTCAAGTATCCTGAGAAGGGTGTAAGCTATATTTACGGATAAATTCCTGAAATATTAGCAATAGATAAAACCAGAGATAGTTGCTGCCTTTACCTTCCTTTTATTATTTCTCTTCTGCAACTGCATGAGGCAAAATCACATGATTTTATTGCGAATTCCGGGCACATGTCCAGTATCTCCGGAGTCTTTCTGGCAACAGCAGTTTCAATATTTTCTATAGATGTCCGGCATGCTGAAATAATCCTATCTATGTCAAACTTCACCTCGTGCACTTTTATAGTTTTTTCAAGTTTCGGATATACCACTACTATGAGACCTTCTTTTATATTTCTCCTTGCGCATGTAATTGCCAGCTCTGAATAATATGTGTCAGGGATATTGTTCGTATATTTTGAATTGTTTATCTTTAATAAATATGGAACTATTGTATTTTCGTCATATATATTTTTGATGATGTATCTATCATCACCGTAGAGTGGCAGGGTTGATACCTTATTGATGTTTGCTTTTTCGGTTCCGCTTACATTCAGTATTGAGCTGTCTATGGAACCCAGGACAAAAAATTTTATATTATTCTTTTCATAATAGGAGTCGGGTATCTGGCCGCTACTTCCTGCATTTCTGGAATCGCCGGTAATTTTGTGGTAATATTTTCTCTGGTATATAAGATCATAAAACCTCAGGTCTATAGTACTTTTGCCATGTTCATATATCTCCTGAAGCCTGGATTCCATGCCATAGTCTTCTTCTACTTTTGCCACATTGCTTATCCATGAGGAATCACTGTGCCGGAGTGAATGGCAGGGGCATACCTGTGCCTCTGAAAACTGGCAGCCGTAACCAAAATATGAACACCGTGGGAAATCTCCAATATCTCCATTTTCCATAGCTCTGGTGATAAGGGAAAAACGGTAAACCATTTCATCTTCTATTATTGCCCTGTCATGTACTGAAACTTTGTAAACATAAAATTTTTCATCTGAAAAGAAAACGAGGTAATTGTCCTCTGTGAAATTTTTATTCATTGCAGCATAGAAAAGCAACTGCTCAAGATCAGAGCTGTAAACGCTGTATATGCTTTCAAGGTCTATCATGTCAACATGCTTTGTCTTGAATTCAACAATAGAATTATAGAGCATAAAATCTGCCCTCCCAACAACGTTTAATCCTATGTCAGCACCGGTCAATATAACTTCAGACCCGGAAAAGCCGGGCAACTGTTCAAACCATTGCCTGGCAAGAAAATGTATTTCCTCCCCATTTTTCATTCTGGCTTCAACGTTTTCTGGCAGCGGGATCTCTGGATATTTTCTTGTAAAATATGACCTTACAGGGTTTATAAGGTCTGTAACATAAAGATATTCGGGAATATCGAAATTTTTTATCTTTATCCTATCTTCCAGTACACGTGAAATGTATGTATTTTCAGTATCACTGAGGATAGAATATTTAACTTCCCTTAAAAATGACATTATAATACATTGTTCCGGGCTTAAAAAAATTTTGTTTATAGTATAGAAAACTTATTTTCCCGTTTTTTCAGCATTTTCAACGATGCAATGTTTTCCAGGACTTCGCTGAGGTTAACATCTTCAACGTTCAAATTATAGTTTTCTACTAATTTTTCCTCGAGTTTTTCTACATCAATAGGGTCTTCCATAAATTTCTTGGAAAGGTTATATGTATCTTCATAAACGTTCCAGGGGAATATAAACCATGCCCACTGTTCCTTTGAAAGCCCTTTTCCGTAGTAATCTGGAGTGTAATTAGAACCGTTTACATAAAGCATTGAAGTTGTTTTTACCGTTGCTGGATTAAGGGATTTAATATAATTGTATGAGAGTTTCATGCTTTCTCCAGTATCTGTTATATCGTCTACTATGAGAACTTTCTTTCCAGTAATATCATAGTTCAGTTTTTCCTTCAAAACAGCCTTTCCATCCATTGTAGCCGTCAATCCCCAGTGTTCGGTCTTAATTGACAGTAAATCTTTTTTGAAAAGGTAATCTGCAACCATTCTTGAAGGGACAAGGCCGCCACGTGCAATGCCTATAATTATGTCGGGATTATAATTATCCTCTATGACCATTTTCATTATTCCCTTTGTCCATTCTTCTATTTCGTTCCATGAAACATATGTAGCCTTGAATTCCATTTCTATCTATAGATAAGTGGTTATTATTATTTTAAAGTTCTTTAAGTGACATCTCCTCGTGCAATGACAGTAGATAAAAAATATATCAGTATGAAAATTATCTGGCATGAACTCCCCTGTCATAACGGCAAAAAACACTCTAGACAGAGTATAAGGCAGTTATACTTATATCCACGAATACACCTATACAACATATGGTTTCACGCGAAGACTTATTCAGAAACCAGGATAATTGCAGGTAACCTCTGGATATTTATAACCTTAATAATGATCAAAGCAAATTCATTCTCCACCAATCCTGTTCAGTCAAACAGGCATCCTGAGGTGATTTTTGATCTGCTGTTTCAGAAGAGGATTTTCTGCTCAAAAATGTTAAAATTTTGCCGGATATAATTGCCTTCTCATTTTCATAAATAGCCGGAAATATAAATATATTTGAATCAATGTAGAAAATCTCGGTCACACTCCCTATCCAATATTTTATTTATATCTATATTATTTTTCAATTTCTTAGAATATGTGGCCGCATAATAAGTAAAGTAACTTTCAGTTGCTGGTTTCGATTTTTTAATAACTATGCAATCATCATTTAATGATACTATGACTTCTGTATTCTCTTTTATCCCGGTTATAGTCCTGATTTCTTTCGGGATAAGGATCTGCCCCTCGGCCCTATCTTCATTTTTATCTCCATAATAGTTATGTGTATAATATTTATTTATACTTTATTATATTAAATTTAGAAAAATAAATGGTATGGCTAGCCATAAGTTCTGGAATAACCGGTGACTGTATAAACCAGTCAACCCCTATGATAAACACAAAAACCAGTATGGGATTAGTTTCTTAATGTTGTCAATGATTGCTATAGTATATCTTTTTAATAATATTTGGATTGTGTATATTGTGCATAATTATACCCAGTTAGGAATATTTAATAATCATAAATCCATAAAATAATATGGATTTTTCATTAAGTGATGAACAGAAACTGCTAAGAAAAAATACTGCAGAGTTTTTAGAAAAGAATTTAAAGCCTTTTGTCAGGGAAATAGACAACAATGGAGAAATTCCTGTTGAATTTTTCAGGAAAGCTGGAGAAAATGGCATTATTTCACCATTAATAAAACTGAAATATGGTGGGCCAAGCCTGTCATTCATGGATTCGGTAATTATATCTGAGGAAATAGCCAGGATAGATACCAGTATGGCAACATCTGTATACTATTTATTGAATACTTCATGGGCATATGTACTCCAGAAGTATGGAAAACAGGAACTTAAGGATAAACTGTTGCCAGAAATAGCGAATGGAAGCAGGTTTATCGGCATAGCATCTACAGAACCGTCCGGAGGGAGTGATGTTGCGAATATCACAACAACGGGAAGAATAGAAAATGGAAAGGTAATTATCAACGGAGAGAAGATGTACATAAGCGGCGCAGTGGAAGCCAAAAAGAATGGAGGCGGCCACCTTACTCTTGTTAAAACAAAGGAAGGAGTCGGGCATAAAGGGATAACAATGGTATATGTCCCTGCTAACGCAGATGGCATTGAAATTACAAAATTAAATAACATGGGCAGGATGGGTATTTCTACCTCAGGGATAAAATATACAAATGTGGAAGTGCCCGAAGAGAATATAATAGGCGAAATAAACGAAGGATTTTACTATTCCATGGATGGGTTTAACCATGCACGTATAATGGTAGCTGCAGCATGCAACGGATTATCTTACAAAATGCTGGAAGAGGGATTGAACTACATTAAGGAAAGGAAAGCATTCGGGAAACACCTCAGCGACTTTGAGGCCATATCATTCGAAGCTGCAGATTTAAGAACGGATATAGAAATGGCAGCACTGTTAAACTACAAAGCTGCATACCTTGCAGATGTGGAAGACCCCGATTTTTATATATATAGCTCTATGTCCAAGCTTAAATCTCCCCAGATAGCAATGGATACGACAAAAAAGGTAATGATGTGGTTCGGTGCTTATGGCTATACAAAGGATTCAGGAATAGAGATGGCTGCAAGAGGAATATTCTCCTATCTTGTTGGTGCAGAAGGGGCATTGAATATCATGAAAGTTATTATATCTAAAGCAATTTTGAAATAATTATTTTATATTATTGACAGCTATTCATATTTACGGACAACTATATTCAATACCTTAATTATTCTGATAATTCAAACCACTGAACTCCCCCAAAATATCGATAAATCATTTAATAATCAATTATTTACTAGTATTATTATCGTAATATATATATTGATGTGTTAATATCACTATGTATATAAAGAGAATGGTAGCAGGTGTATTAATGGTAGTGATATTTACTATGATTTTATTCGCCCCTGCAATAAGCAGCGGCTATATGGGGAGCAATCAGGTTCAATTGCCGGATTCCCCCATAATATGTACTCAGCATAGTAATTTGATTATTGAAACAAAAAATGTATCGTCAGGTCTATTTAGTTCTGTTAACTCGATCGACACAGGATATTTCAATGTCACACAAACCTATTATTATAATTATCACGACCTGGAACATGATATTGCATGCAATGTATTGGGAAAGGTAACCGGGAACACAGGAGGTTGTACAATAATTACACAACAGTTCAGTTATGTAATCACGGCTTCAAATTCTACCGGGACTTTTAAGGAGTATAACGGATATGTAGTAATGAAAAATCTAGGGTTTAGCTGGGGTGGTTCCTATACACACAATTACGTTGCAATGAATGTAAATCTTGAGATTTATAGTAATGGAGATGTATTTATGCAATATTCCATAGCCTATAGCAGGACACCATCTGAAATCAGTATGGCATTTATAGACATAACTGGTCTGGTAAAAAATATGGATTGTTAGGTGCATAGATGAAGCGAAGAACAATATTTATGACTGTAATTGCTATCTTAATAATATTAACAGCCAGTATTATGATAGCTGTTATAGACAATGTCTCCAGCGAGGTTGACGTAGAAAAGCCTTCGCCTGCAACAAATGGTGCATACTTTGTATATAGCTATACATCAGAGTTACGCTGTAAATCATTTCCGAGTAATTCTATATACAAAAATGAAACACTTAAGCATGGGGATTTATATATAAATGGTCGTGTGTATATAAATATTACCGGATCTTCTGCAGTTTTTCATAGTTATTTATGTAACTCTACAGGAACCATTATAGCAAACAGAACATTTTCCGAGCCATTAAACGGAACTATATTTACGGCTATGTTTCCAGAGGAAAACCACATCAATACAGGAAATATTGTGATATTCGGCAATAATGTGATAGCAATAAAAGGAATGTATACAACATGCCCCTCTTCACATTATGTAGTTAATTATGGAAAAAAGCAGGTTCAATATATACCATATATTGGCAAGATCGAATCACTAACGGATGTTATACAGGATTACAATTATAGCCTTTTTAATTATGCAAATTTTATACAGTCAAGGGGATATTCAATACTGTCTTCAATATCGATTCCTGGAAATTCCAGCATAGCTGCTATGATACAGGACAATATCGGCATCAAGACATCATGGTTTACAATGAAACTTGACAGAACAAACGTAGGGATAACTGCTATAAATTATATATCCTATATTGAAAAGTATACAATAGTTTATGCGGTGATATGGATAATCGGCATAGGATATTTAATTTCCATAAAGGTAAAAAAGAAGAGATAATAATGGATGGAATATACTTTGGCAATGCAACCAAGAAGTTCGACGATATAACTATATTCGAAAACTCTACATTCAGAGTTGATAAGGGAGTTACACTTTTAATCTCCCCAAATGGTTCCGGCAAAAGCACAATTATTTATTTAATAATGGGAAATTACCGCATTAACTCAGGGGAAATATACGTTAACGGCTATAATCCAGTGAACAATCACAGACTGGCTTTTTTAAATACATCGTTAATGCCTGAGAATCCAGTATATTTTGGTTCCGGGACTGTCAGGGAACATATTAGCCTGTTTTCTCGCTTAAAAGGAGTGGCCAGTTCCGAAATATATGGATTTTTGTCATATTTTAAGATGGAACATATTATAAATTCAAGGATATCTTCCTTAAGTATGGGAGAGGCACAGATACTGTACATATCATGTTATTTATCAGGAAACTATAAATTATATATATTTGATGAGCCAAATTCTAACCTTGACCAGCCAAACAGGAGGAGATTCGCTGAAGCTGTAAAATTAAAGCAATTAAATTCTAATTCTATATTTTTGATTACAAGCCACATAAACGATGAATTAAACCAGCAGGCAAATCAAATATTAACAATTACAGGAAATAAAGTCAGGGCATTTTACAGGGATGATATAAATATAGCCTACGCCCTGAAATTTTATGACATTAAAACTGTGGAGGGGAAATTAAAAGGATTAAAACATTTTATGGTTAACGATTCAATAGTCATTAAGAACGCTTCAATAAGGGATATAATAGACGTTATACCTGAAAGCAATATAAAGGAAATTACCAGAATTCCTCCTGCGATGGTTGAGTATTATGAGAATCAAAAATAATCTTATGTCTATTATTTTCCAGGACTTTGACAGCAGGTATTTCATTGAAATAATACTAATAATAGGCATATGTGCAACTGTATATTTCAGTTATATTCAATCTATATCCATATCGCCGCATTTAAATTTTGGTTACCCTGAAATTGGTGTGTTATTTTTTTTCAAGCAATATTTGTATTATGCATCATATCCGTTATTCACTATATTTTATATTGTTACAATAGTTATTTCATCCTATGAAGTATTTTTATTTTCTTCGTCTATAGTACGAAATAAATTTCTTGTTATGTATTCTATGGGATTCAGAAAGAATTCTATAATACTTTCATATTTTATTCTATTTGTTATTTATCCCCTACTCATATTATCCATTTCGTATTTTGTAATCTCCTACGTAGATTTTTTCTCAATAGAATATTATATAATATGGCATCTGGTACTGTTCACTTTTATAAGTTTGATGTTTTTTATAAGTATAGGCATGGTATTATCCGCAATAACAAAAAATTTATTGATCCCGGGTGCTTTCATTATAATATTCTTTTATTTTCTGGTACCGCTTGTATACATAAGGCCACAGAACACAATATTATACCATGTGGTTGATCCTGTATACGGCTATCTAAATTACGGCTTTAACCACATTACTTTTATTGGTGTTATAATAGAAGTATTGCTTTCTTTAATGTTTATATTCCTAACCATGCTGATAGCACGGTATAGAGATATGAAGGTGGTGAGATGAATTATAAAAGCCTGTTACGCATATTTCTTATATTATTAGTTATTTTTGCTGTATTAATTACCTCTATTCCCTTTGCAAACCATTATGATAATTCATTTACTCTTAATACCAAAAACAACATAACTGAAAAATACAATGGAACAACACACTACATAATTCAGGGGCGATACTATTCAGCATTCTTCAGAACATATGGAGGTAAATTGAAATTAATGCCGGACACCAGCATAATTGAAAATGGGCAAAACTATACGATTAATAACTGTGTATCAATTTATTCTGTTAGTCTGCATTATAATAATTCAACTGGCCATAAAATTTTTGAAAAAAATATTCTAAACACAGTAAATGTAAATTTGACAGCCGGATATTATATGATAAAATATAATTCGACACTAACAATTTATGGAAGGGAGAACTCCAGTCAGGTAAATAAATTAAATCTTATAGTTGTTGATCCGCCGGGAAATTATGCAATGATGGCCATTATTTACATTTTTGCCATACCAACAGCAGCCACTGGCATATTATCAGGAATTTTATATAATAAAAATAAACATAAATAATGGTAAGTCAATAATTATCTTGCATATATTCCATTATTTAAAGTTTTATTGATACGGAGTAAATAACACAACAGTCTACATTTAACATTTTCAGAAAGTGTAGAGATAAATATCTTAAATTCAGGATTTATCTGATATTGCCAGGGCGCATATTTTAATTCTTACCTGATTTGCATTTAGATTAAATATTGTTCCAGGCATTATAGTTATATCATTCCATCATATATTCATCAATGTTTAAAGAGAATTTACTGAAAGATAAGAATATCCTGATTACAGGCGGAGGAACAGGCCTCGGAAAACAGATGACAGAAACTTTCCTGAAATTAGGTGCTACAGTATCAATAATTAGCAGGAAAGAAGAGCATCTTACCGCTGCAAAGGAATATTTTAATAATATGGGATACAAAATTGAAGCTGTGAAATGCGACATAAGGAATCCTGATGAGATTAAAAACGCAGTGGATTTAATAGAAAGTAAAACAGGGAAAATTAATGTTTTAATAAATAATGCTGCGGGAAATTTTATCAGCAGGACAGAGGACCTAACTCCTAAGGCGTTTGACACTGTAATGGGGATTGTTTTACATGGGACAGCATATGCTTCACTGGAAATGGGGAAAAGGTGGATCTCTAATTCCATGAAGGGAACAATACTGAGCATTGTGGCAACATACGCCTGGACAGGTTCCGGATATGTGGTGCCATCAGCAATATCCAAGGCCGGAGTTTTAGCCCTTACAAGGTCACTTGCAGCCGAATGGGGACATAAGGGAATAAGGACTGTTGCAATTGCCCCTGGAGCATTTAAGACTGAAGGAGCATGGTCAAGGCTTCTCCCTGGCGATGATTATGAAAAGCAGCTCATATCAGGAAACCCTGAAAGGAGGCTTGCAACAAAGGAAGAAATAGCTAACATAGCTGCCTTTCTTATCTCGGACATGGCATCCTATATCAATGGAGAAGTTGTTACTGCTGACGGAGGGCAGGCATTATATGGCTCCAGCATGTTCAACATGATGGAAAGCCTTCCTGATGATATATGGAAAATGATGAGACAAAGGTAATCAGGCAACATTATAACTGCTACCTGATAATTGTGCTATTATAACCTATATAAAACAATGTTTACAATATTTATAAGAATACCTTTTAATACTCTATTTTAGATGGATATTAATGGCATCTAACGCACGCATACGGTATCTAATTACATCAATTGGTTCGATTATAACTTTTATTTCAGGAATTATAGTATTGCTTTTATTGTTTATTTCGGGGCTTGGAGGAGCAGCACAACTTCTCTTTTTCAATCCAGCAGGAGCCGCAGTGATAGGCAGTTCTATTGTTATGGCAATTGTTCCTATAATATGGATCATTCTGGCATATATTATTTACACCAGGGCAGATGGAGGTAGAAGAAAGGATAAAGTTCTCAATGGTGTCATTATAATATTCCTCGGATTTATAATACTTCTACTGGGCGGCGGATTTGTAATAGGCCCTGTGATGGAAATAGTAGGCGGATTTCTATTGATATTATAGGGATATACCATAATAATACGATATTAAATTGCCAGTATTCTCAACAGATTGGAAAACTATAGCTAATTATGGGGCAAAGTCGGACACTCTGCCACATACAGCAATAAAAATTTACTTTAAGTATTTCTGGATTATAGGTTGAAATTAAATATATTTATTTTTATCAGGCTGTATTGTATATGCTTGGGAACAAATTCTGGAAGAAATCATAGATAAATTTCCGGAAATGTGCAGGATATTTTTATATAGTGCTAAACATTGACAAACGTATGGATAGTATTTTTAAATTGGGATTTCAAAAAAAGGAAACGGTCAGACAGGCTGCAGGAGAAAGCCTTGCACGATTTATTATAATAGCTATTGTTGCTGGCCTGCCTGCTTTTCTGGAAGGATTTGATGGAGAGATTTATTCATTCGGTTCAACATATATTGTTCCTTCCCTGACTGGCCCGCTATACCTCTCAATAGGGCTTATACTTACAGGATATGCTATAGGCATAGCCATATTCAGCCTTGTGGGTGGATACTTATTTGACAGGTATTCAGTTAAGCCTTAACTCTTCATTTTTTACGTAATATGTCCAGGTCTACCCCTAATTTTGATATGAGTTCCTTTGCCTTCTTCGGTATTTCGCTTACCATCTCAGTTTTCCCTGTACTGTATATTTTTATCCTGGAAAGAATGAGTAGAATATCCCTCACACTGTATTTTCCATCTATCGTGTTAAGTACCTGGAAATGCAGGTAAAGTGAGAGTAAATTCAAAAACATGTAGGATGAAAGCATGTGATCATCTCGGATATATGATCTATCTGCTTCAAGGTCATTCTTGTATACATTGAAAGCGTATTCAACATATTCACGTTCTTTGTACAATCTGTATATCCGTTCCGGTTCATCAATAATATCGGATAAAAGGTAAAGCTTTCCAAAATCACCGGAATGATCGTAGTATGATGATTTTGACCTGATATTGTCATGGATTCTTATGAGGTAGTCCCTCTCCTCCTCTGATTTCAGGACAGGGTCTTCGAATACATATACACCATTCTCAGGCTTCCAGTACTTCACAGGCTTTCCATTGTACATGAAAACATTAAGGAAATCACCGCTTTCCGGTATAATGGAAGAATTCCTCCTCAATGGTATGATGTAGCTAAGATGCCTCCTCTTCAGCTTTTTAATATTGTCTGCGGAGAAGAAGCCCTTATCTGCTACTATAACGCATCTTTCCACGCCTGCTATGTCTATTGTATTTGCCATAGCTGATACATCCCTTATTGAGCCTGGAAGTATCCTTATGAATGTGGGTACAGTCCTTGTTGATGAGAACAGCATCATTACATTGATCTGTGGAAGGTGTATCTCCTTTGAATTATGGCCAGGCTCAAGGAATGATATGTTCTCTGACCTGGAGAATATTGCTGTTGAATCCATTAAAACATACTCGCCCTTTTCTGTGAGCTTTCTCATTACTGCTACCATGCCTTCCTGTGGCAGTGATGACAGCATTCCTGAAATGGACCCGGGAGACATGGATTCATTATACATTCTTGAAAGGTATGTTTTCTCATATAGATACCTTAAGGACTTCATTGGTAGCGGCTGTATATCCCTGAGTATTACATATATTATTATCCTCTCATACATATATGGAAATACCTGCTTCAGTACCGGGAGTATTGTCTTCCCTGCTATTCCATACAACAATGCAATATTTCCATATTCATAGTCCCCACTTATGCCTGAAACATCGCTTTTCTTTATTATTCCAGCAGGTGTTACAACCCCAAGGTATTTCCCTGTCACTTTCTTTGCCCTTTTTAGATCCTTATCATACCTGCTTGATGATTCATATGCATAATACCTGTCACCGAACCTCCTTATCTCTATCCCCTTCCCCTTATGTTTCAATACCCAATCTGGCATATTATTCATATAACGTATATATACGTAATATGTATATAAATATTTCTCTAATCAAATGTGGTAATAAACCCGGTAAAACACTAACTTACTATTACATAGATGGAGAGAGAAAATGTGACATATAACGTAAAAAACTAAGAGTTAAGGGTTAAGAACACAGTTATTCTCTCTGTGCTGGTGTTTTCAGCCTTTACCATAATGACAGGATTTGTTACAACAACGCCCGAGTTATTCATAGCAAGGCTTGGTGTTGGAGTGGGTGTTGGCATATTCCAGCCCGCTGGAGTAGCTCTACTTGGCGATATATTCTATGAAACCAGGGGAAGGGCAGTATCTGTCTGGGCTACTTTCTTCTCAGTAGGATTATTTGCGAGCCCTTATCTAATAGAACCATTCCTTCCTGCATTCAGGCTCCCCTTTGAAATATCGGGTGCCATGGCAATAATTATCCTTGCACTGGTAATAATGGTAATACCTGTTACATTCAAAAAGGAAAAGCCAACAACAAAATTGAACATAAGAAATGTCTTCAACAGGAATATTATACTTTTATCCATATCTGTATTCTTCTTTGGAATAGCTTTATTTGCAGGATATCTTGGCTATTTCTCTGACTACCTGATAAAGGGTCTTTCTATATCCGATGGCAATGCGGCTATAATAGCTTCAATGGCAGGGGCGGGAGGATTCATAATGGCTTTCCCTATTGGGTACACAGCAGATAAGATAGGAAGAAAGTATATGGTGATAATAACTTCCCTTTTAATTGCTTTCGGTTCCCTGGGAATGTTTTTCCTGTTTACGTCATTTGCAGGGCTTATTGTATCTACTTTCATTTTCGGAGCTGGATGGGGGGTTTATGTTGATCTTCTTGTGGCCCTCGGGCAGGATTCCGTAGAGGATAGAATAGTCGGGACAATCTCAGGTTTTCTATTCTTTATATTCAATGTGGGAACTATAATAGGGGGGCCATTATACGAAGCTCTCTTATCTGAGGGATTCAAGAAAACCTCACTTCTGTCAGTAATTATACCTGCATTCCTGGCAGTATTGTTTGTGGTATTCACAAAAAAGATGACCAAAAGCACAATAGAAGAACATCCAGAATTCGAGAAGCAGGCATCATAATTTTTTAAATTTTAATTTGCTTTTAATTTGCATTTCTTAATTTATATATGTGCCTGTGCAAAAGATATAAAATTACAAGTATGATTACAGTTGGCAATGCAGCATAATAGGTGAAAAACCTGAATGAAAAATAAATATTTGATACAGCGGTGTAAATTACCATTATAATGGCTACTGCACCTATAATGTAATCTAAAATGGCAAGCCTTTCCATAGCTTCGGATTTTTACCTTATATATTAAGTTTTATTAAGTGACATGGTACATGGAGATAATTTTTATGTAAAATTATTAAATAATTAGAACCGATATATTGAAGGATGGGATTTGGGTGCAGAATTTGATAGCTCTTTTAAAAGGCTGTTATGGTGGATATTTATATCTACAAGGGGAGGAGAAATGCGTATTAAAGTAATGAAATCCCTGATGGAATCCCCTAAAAACGCTTATGGGTTAAGTTGCAGCCTTGGCGTAAATTACCGTACCATTGAACACCATATGAAAGTTCTGCTTTCAAATAATTTTGTTGTTGTACAGGGCCAGGGTTACGGGAAGGTGTACTTTCCAAGCCCCACTCTGATAAACAATATCAAAATATTTCAGGAAACTCTTGCTGCTGCAGGGATTAAATGGGATCCTTAATTATAGATTTATCATGCAATAAATCCCCAGATTATAGCAATAGCATACTAAATATAACATTTATAACAGTTATTCCATGTTAAGTGCCGGCAAACTATGACTGAAAGATAGAATTAAATCATATGTTAATTATAACGTAACTGTTTATTCATATTTATACATAATTTGCATATTATTTATCTATAATTTGTGTGTAATTTTGAAATATCCTTAAATCAATTTCACTTATAATCAAATGATAAATATGAACATGAAAATGTTAGCAGCTATATTTATTGCTTTGACCATAATATTTGCAGGGCTTTTTATAGGTTTTTACGCCGTTGATAACTCAACAATTGCACATAAGGATACCCAGCTGAAAAAGTCTCAGAATGCGTACAGTGATGCAAAGGCATCATCAGCTCTCGAAGCCGCTTATGCCCACTGGAACAATATAACTATAGAGAATCTTGCGAATGTTTCTGCTGGATACACAGATAATGCAACATTGCACTGGATAGGTGGACCTTTAAATGGAGTTTACTCTGGAATAGCAAACATAAATTCTACCTGGAGCAAGTTCTTTAAGACATGGTCAGCAGTGTGGTTTTATGCAGAAACACCGCCGACTGTGGTGGTAAATGGCAATTACTCAAATGTAACATCAACCAACCAGTTTATACTAACACCATTCAACAATGAAACACAGGTACAGTACCTGAATGTAAGCTATACACTTGATATGATGTATATGGACAACAGCTGGCACATATACAATGAAATATGGCATATAACAGGGTCTGGATATGTATCATATGCACAGGAATTTGCAGAGTACAACGAGATCAATGCATTGTCATTGCAGCACTGGAACCAGATAGCAATTGAGAATCTATCTCTGATAATGAAAGAATATGCAAATAATGCAACATTGCACTGGATCGGAGGGCCATTAAATGGGACATATTCCGGAATAACAAGCATAAATTCAACCTGGAATAAGTTCTTCACTGCCTGGAAAGCTGTATGGTTCTATGCATCAACCAGCACTACGAATAATCCGGAGATATCCATAAACGGTAATATGGCAACAGTAAGTGCAAACTTTACACAGTTTATAGTCCAGAATGCAACAACAAATGCGTTCCAGTATATAAATACAACATATGCTATAACATACTATAACTATGGATTCAACGGGCATCTGGGAGAAAACAGTTTCAAAATAGTTAACGAAACATTCCACATAACCGGTTCAGGGAATTTAACTGATCTTTAATAAACTAAATATTTTTATTTTGTATTTATATTCAGCAAATAAGTTATAATAAAGAAAAATTATAGGGTAATTCAATGGAATATATATGGATAACAAATATGGTAATTATTGCTATTGAATTCATAATATTTTTGATAATCGGCATTAGCTACATAAAAAATTATAAAAAAACTGGATTAAAAGTGTATAATCAAATATTTGTGTTCCTATTTGTATTCATGGTTCAGAGTGCAATGACACTCTATATTTATTACAATTTTTCAAAATTTCTGGGGTTAAACGTGTCTTTGCCCTTATTAATTATAAATATCACAGGATTAACAGGAACAGTATTATTGTATAAATTTATATCACAGTAATTTTCCATGGTGATTTGCATCTTTGCTGGAATAAAAACCAGGTAACAGGATAATTCAACATTTCAGGGCATTATATTTCTAACATTGTTTAACATTCATCCGGTTTTACAGGTTTTGCTTATCATAAATATGGTGTATAAAGTTCAGAATATATATTTACAGGATAAATTATAAATTTGAAACAAATAAATGAAAGATTAGTAGAACTATTAATATAGATAAATATCATATTTCATTATGGAGACTGAGGAATACATAATTGCAATGAGGGAATATTTCCATGAAAACCCGGAATTGAGCTTTAAAGAATTTAAAACTGCAGATAGGCTGGAGAAAGAATTAAGAGATATGGGGTTAAACCCTAAAAGAATCACAGAAACAGGAATAATTGCAGATATAAAGGGAAAAGGCAAAAAAACAGTGGCAATAAGGGCAGATATAGATGCTTTGCCAGTTACAGAAGAAAACAAAGTTGACTATGTGTCTAAAAACAAGGGTGTAATGCATGCCTGTGGCCATGATACCCACATGGCTATGCTATTGGGTGCAGCGAAAATGCTTATAGCAGAAAAGGAAAAACTCAATGGCAACATAAGGTTGATTTTCCAGCCAGCTGAGGAACTCCCTCCAGGCGGTGCAGTTGGCATGATTAAAAACGGTGCACTGGATGGTGTTGACTACATAATAGGGCAGCATATAATGGGATTTATACCTGCAGGAAAGATAGCAATATACTACAAGGAAATGATGGCAAATGCGGACGAATTTGATATTAAAATACATGGGAAAGGCGGGCACGGTTCTGCACCACAGGATTCAATTGATGCTGTTTACATAACAGCACACCTTATAGAAATGCTGAATACAATTGTTTCAAGGGAAATTGACCCCCAGGAGCCTGCAGTAATAACAACCGGGACAGTGAATTCAGGATACAGGTATAACATAATAGCTGCACATGCAGAACTCACCGGCACTGTGAGGACATTCAACACAGAGATCCAGGAAAAGATAATAAAAAGGATAAAGGATATATTGGAAGGGCTGAAATCCATTTATGGAATTGAATATGAGTATGAGTACAAGAAGGGGTATCCGGTTCTGGTAAACAACGAAAAAATAGCTAAATATATAGAGGAAGCTGCAAAGAGGGTTGTTGGGAAAGATAATATAATTTACCCTAAACCCAATATGGGTGGTGAAGACTTCGCATATTTCCTGCAGAAAGTTCCTGGATCTTATTATTTCATTGGGGGGAGCAATCCTGAAAGAGGAATTGATTCTATGAACCATTCTCCTACATTTGATATGGATGAAAGTGCACTTTATACCGGTGCCAAGGTTTTAAAGGAAGCCGCAATGGAAATATTGAATAAGGAATAAAATAATTATTTTATCCAAAATTATTTATTTATAGTCCAATTATTAGATAATGAGCTTGAAATCTGATTTTACCATTGATGTTATAGATACACATACAGAGGGAGAGCCAACACGTATTATGTTCTGGAATAACATTCCTAAAAATTTAAGGGATGCGCTTTCCGTGAGAAAATATTTCATTGACCATTATGACTACATAAGAAAAATATTGCTGCTGGAGCCCAGGGGGCATAAGGACCAGTTCGGCGCCATTCTCCTTCCTCCGGTAAACCCTGATAGCGATTATACCGTGATTTATCCTACAACTGAATCATATCTTGATATGTGCGGGCATGCAACAATTGGTGTGAGCACTGCACTGGTTGCACTTGGGTATGTTCCATTTGAAGGCAATGAGAAAACTCTGGTATATGACACAGTAGCCGGGACTGTTAAAGCAAGGGTCAAGATAGAAAACGGAGAACCTGTTTCTGTATCCATTGTGGATGTCAAATCATATTTTGTAAAGCAGATTAAGGTAAATGTGAACGGGAAAGATGTGGATGTTAATATTTCATATGGAGGAAATTTCTACGCCATTGTAAATTCTAAGGATCTTGGAGTTGATGTGGAGCCAGAATATATTGATGACCTGCTTGCATATGGGAAAATAATAAGGGAAAAAGCATATGAGACTTTGAAAGAACTGTATCCTGAAAACCGTAAAAACCTGGAGCCTCTTGCAATGATAACCGATAATAACCATGATTACCGCGCAATAGTTACCTTTGCAGGCAATAGCTTTGATAGGTCGCCGTGTGGTACTGGAACTGCTGCCAGGGCTGCTTTTCTTGTCCATGAGGGAAAGTTGAAACTGGATGGCAGCTATGTTAATGAGTCAATTCTCAGGACAAAATTTGAATGCAGGATAATATCGTGGGAGAAAGTCAACGACACCATTGCAATTGTCCCTGAAATTACAGGTAGGGCATGGGTAACACAGCTGTGCAAGCTTATAGTTGACCCATCAGACCCTTTGAAACACGGGTTTCTGGTACAGTAATTATTCATTAAATAATGACTCTTTTTCTGGAAATGTTTCGCAATATTTATTTATATTTATGTTATAAAACATCATAAATGCCGGACACAATATATGTTTATGAAAACCATAAAATTACAGGCCCCGATGGCTATAATGTTGATATAATTATATCTGACCATGGAAAAGAAATAACCATAGAAGGGACTGATAATATACAATTAAAACGGGAAAAGGGCAAATATATCATAAGCCACAATTTTCTCGAAGAAGGCAACCTGGAAAGAGGTTCTGCAATGGAGTATAGGGGAACCAATTTCTGGATTCCAAAAAAGGATATGAAAAAGTTAAGAATGTTAAATTTTGCTATTTATTCTCAAAATATAGAAGTTGCATATATTAACAAATTCAAAAATAGCCTCAATATAAATATAGAAAAAAATGAGTATACAATTCCAGTAATAATATACATTGCGGTACTATCCAGAGAGTTAAAGGAAAAATTCGGAAAATTGTATATGAAAACCGGGGCACTAAATATGGCTGGATCAGTTTTATATCCGCTACTTGGAATTTCCTCACTATTGGGGGTTAGCGTAAACTCACCAGCAATTTACATAGTAAGTATACTCATTTTTGTGGCTTTACCTGTTGCATCATCAATAATAGGTAGGAAAGGTGTATTTTAGTTAATTTCTGGAGCCCGAATATGTTATCTGGCCAGTTGACATTTAATATTTAGCGGTATTTAACGATACTCCAATTTCATATGGAAATGCAAATAAATAAATATTGAAGTGGGATAAAATTACCATGGCAGAGATTGATTTTGGAACGTATCACCATTCATCCTTAGAAGGGTCAATAAAAGTAAGGGCGCTGGTGGAGGAAAATATGAACCAGGTACTTGGCAACTTGTATCCAGCAACTCAAAAAATAAATATTCTTGATGCGGGTTGCGGCCTTGGTTTTATGGTTTCCATAGCTGCAAAACATTTTCCCTATGCATCAATTACCGGTATTGACATATTTAACCATGACAGCCTTTCTGGATCTTCCATGGAAAAGGCACTTCAAAATATGAAAGAACTTGGCATAGATAATAGAGTTTTATTGATCAACCATAACCTCTTAACTCCTTTTACCATAGAAACAAAATTTGACCTTGCAATGTCAAACCTGGTTTTCCATAATCTGGGGAAAAATAGATTTAAGGCCTATGATAATGTTATTGAATGTCTTAACAGCGGAGGGTATTTTATTCTTATCGACCTTCTTCCTGAACAATATATAGATATGGATTATTTTGGAAATAGTTTTTCTACAGTTATGGAAATACCCATCACAGGCAATGGGAAATGGGATTTGCAGATGAAGATATTTCAAAAAATTTAATTTAAAAATAACAAAATATAAAAAAATAAATTATCTTATCTGGAATGCTTTACGAATAATACCAGAATTCCAGCTACCAGGGCAAATAATGCCATCCCATAAACACCTGCTACGAAGGAATGGGTTACAGTCTCAAGCCCCCCAACAACTATAGGCCCAACTGCACCACCGAGGTTACCCAGCCCATTGATAAGGCCTATTGACGCAGCGGAACTTTCCTTTGTAAGTGATTCCTGGGGTATATTCCAGAAAACCGGAAGGAATGTGAATATTCCAATAGCTGATATTGTAAAGAATGCAAAAGATACATAGGCGTTCGATATTGAGAAAGCACTTATTGCAAGCCCTATAAAAGCGATAAAGAATATAATGGCTGTAAGTTTTTTCCGATCACCTTTTCTATCCGAGTACCTCAGTATAAAAATAAGTGCTATAGCTGCAACTATATATGGTATATCAGACAGGAAACTGGAAGAAGCTGCGTTAACATGCGCAAAAGACCCTATAATTGACGGTAACCATATAGAATACCCATAGAGTGCTGTTACACCGAAGAAATATACAAGTGTTAATAAAATAACATCCGGCTCCATTAATGCCTTCTTCCAGGGGATTTTTAAAGCTTTATTTTTTTGTTCAATATCAAGGTCTGCTTCAAGGGCATTTATTTCTTCTTTTTTCATCCATTTTGCCTGTGATGGAAAATCGGTTAGGACTATCCATAAGATTACGACTGAGACCAGGGCAAGTATACCTTCGATTATAAACAGATATCTCCAGCCAGGATTGTTGCCATAAACAGTAAAAATTTCACCTGAAAGTAAGCCACCAAATATACCGGCAACCGGAATTGCAGCATTGAAAAAGGCATTCGCAACTCCCCTCTCGGACTCAACAAACCATACACCCATAAAGAACATAACTCCCGCATAGAATGGAGCTTCTGCCAATCCAAGAATGAATCTCAGGGCATAAATTTCTGGCACATTTTGGACAAAACCGGTTATTATTGTTATTATTCCCCATGCAGTAAAGGCTACTGCGAAAATTTTTCTTACACCTACTTTGTTTATCCTTAACGTGGTGAACACCTGTGGTATGGCATATGCCACGAAAAACAATGCCGATGCTATGCCTGCAATTAAATCAGCCGATGATTTCGGTACCCCTATATCAGGGAACATCCCTGCAGATATTGCATAGGATAGATTCACCCGGTCTAAAAAATTTATAACGTAGTATATTGTCCCGTAAATATTTCCTATATATACCCTCTAAAAATATAATAAAAGAATATAAGCCCAGAATGAAGTTAAATGAGAAAAAAATAAAATATATAATAAGGGAGAAAAATAAGAGAAGATCATCTACAGAAATAGCTAAGGAAATGAAAATAACAACAAGGTATGTAAATTACATATACAAAAAATACAGGGATAATGGAGAATATACAATAGGTAAAAGGAAACATAGGGAATTAAACAGCAAGGATATAGAAATAGTTAAAAAAATAAGATATGAATACCCTATGTCAGGACCTGAAAGAATAAGGAAATACCTTAAAAGAAAGGGGATAATAATAGCTAAAAACAATATATACAGAATACTGTTATTATTAAATATGGTTGATAACAGCAATAATAAGAAGAAACAGAGAAAATATATAAAATATGAGAGGAAACATAGCAACTCACTATGGCATATGGACTGGACTAAATACAGTGACAGTGAGAAGTTAATAATAATAGAAGATGATGCTTCAAGGTTCATAGTAGGAATGGGAATATACGGTGAGGAAACAATAGATAATACAATAGAAGCACTGGAAATAGCAATAAACACTTACGGTAAGCCTGAAGAGATATTAACAGACCATGGAACACAGTTCTTTTCAAATGGTAAGAATGGAATACCTGGAGATCACAATAAGTTCCAGGAATACTTAGATAACAGTAATATAAAACACATACTTGGAAGGGTAAAACACCCTGAAACAAATGGAAAACTGGAGAGATTAAACTATACCATAAAACGTTTAAGGCCATATTTCAGTACCTGGGAAGAGGTAGTATACCATTACAACTATGAAAGGATGCATGACTCACTGTCAGATGGTGATAATATAGTTACACCAGCAATGGCATATAAAAATAAAATGGTGGTAAAATGAAAAAATATAAATTCATACAGTATATAAAGGAAATAATAATGGGACAGTACAAAATTTATAACGTAGAGAAAAAATAGTATAGGCGCTATCCTTATATATCTCTTCTTCAACGAAGAAGCCACACTAAACTTAGTAGTTTCCATAACAGATAGAATAAATATCTTATATATAAATTGTTACATGATAACACTGGTCATGTATGATGTTTTCTAAATATGGATTAATGGATAGTTATGTGCTTGGTTATAAACTTTTCAAGTTTCGTTATTCATAATAGATACCCCATAAGCGTATTTAGTTGTTACTTTACCTTTGTATATGAACATATAGGAAAACTTTAAGGTTTCTTTAAGGTTTTGAACATCATTCAAATTCATAGAAATGAAGCATAATAGCGGAGATTGAAACACTCTCAAAAATATCAGTTGATATATTTGAGTTCGAAAATAATATGATCAGGCTATAACAGGAGTATTATGGCAATACTCTCTGGTTATAATACATGTACTCACATTCATAATAATAGAAAAATGGAGCAAAAAACCTACAATACAAAGTTAGTAAAATGAGCGAATTCAGATTTTATTAGAATATTACTAGAATACAAATTCTTTTACAAAAAGAGAGATGATATAGTAATTAAAAACTTATATTTTTGTGTACTATACAAAAGCAGGGTATTTTATTTCAATAATTCCAAGTATTTTGGAGGTTCTAATATTCTATTAACGTCAATGCCATTTACGGTAGCATACCTGAGGACATGTTTAGTATTCCATGTGACAATATAGTCAATACTGACTGATTTTGCTATTGAAATCATGTACCAATCGTTTCCAACATCTTGTATTGCCGTAGGGTCTATTGTAAGATTCTCTGTTTTTATAAAATTCAGTTGCATAACATAAGGATCGAGCCTTGAGTTCAAATATTCAGGTCTAACATTATTTAGGGCGCGAAATACATCTCCTTCTTTCTTTCCACTCCGTGAAATCTTTTCAACCAGATCTGGGTCCAAATCAAGAAGTCTTTTCAACTCACCATAGAGTATATCGCAGGTAAATGCCTTATCTGAGCCATTGACGACTCTTTTACATACCTTACCATTTGCGGAGCTACCAGACCCGGAGATAAGGTAGGCTAATATAACATTGGTATCAATTATGAGCCGCATTTATTGTTTCAGTGCCTCTTTGGCCAGGTTGACAGCAGAGACTACATCTTCTTCAGTTATTTTATTTTCCTGCAGAAACTCAGCAAAATACTTATCTACAACCTCTTTCTTAAGGGCTGATCTTTTAGTGAATTTTGGGTACCTTGAATATACCGTATCAAGTAATTCTTTTAAACTCATATAATTGAAGGTAGACTTGACATAGTATATTTGTTGTTTCTCAAAATCAGATAAGTTGTTCCAAACTGAAGCGGCAATTTTAAAACCTCTGTTGGTAAGTCTTAGCTCATCAAAAGAAATCAGTCCTCTTGATTGAAAATCAGTAAGATCTCCTGAAAGTTCCTTTGAAAATGGGCCATACCAAAGAGGTTCAAAGTGATAGATCTCCTTCATATCTATGAATGGAGTTCTTCTACATAGGAGGAAAATTTCCTTCTGTAAATGTGTAACTGATGGGATTGACTCATTATTCTTCTTAGACTTTCCCCATGCGTATATGAAAGAAAGCAACAAATCACTTCTTGAAACCATATAACGAAGATATTCCATTGTTATATATATTTCTTGTGTAACGCAGTAAGTTTTCACGAGTAGAGGTTGGTTGTGCATCTCGGATAAAATAGTGGATCAGTCGGGATTTAATTATAACTTAATCTGGATAGAAGAACCTGTAAATACTAAAGAAATTTTATTGACACCATCAATAACATTTAAGTATAGTTTAAACATAAACATATGTTATGCCAAAAACAATTACCATTAAAAAGTCAGTGTATGATGAATTAATCGGTGTTAAAAAGAAAAACGAAAGCTTTAGTGAGTTATTGGAAAGGCTAGTAAAATCACAGAGCAAACAGGAACTACTTCTGTCATTGCGAGGGCGCATTGAATTCGAAGGAAAGGATGAACTTCTAAAAGAAGTTGAGAAAAAACGGTGGGAGAGAGAAAATTGATTCTACTGGATACAGATGTTATCATTGAGATACTCGACAAGAAATCGGATAAAGGAGAGACGCTTATGTCAAAGATTATTGACAGCGGAGAATATTACTGCACAAGCTCCATAAATTTACACGAGGTTCTATATGGAATTAAAAAATATTCTAAAGATTCTAAATTGGTCATGCAGATTCCAGTTTTAGGCTACAGGAAAAGTGACACTGAACTGTCTGTAGACTTAGAACTAAGTGCCGAAAGAAGTGGGAAAGCTATTCCCAGAATAGATGTAATCATAGCAGCAATAGCGATAAACAACGGGTGTTCACTTTACACTTTAGACAACCATTTTGAAGTTTTAACGGATATTGGCCTAAAGCTGTTCAGGTTATGATTTTTAAAATATACTAATACCCATAAAGCCTGAAGTCAGAAATATAATTCCAAATACTGATAGAAATAATATTCTAATTCCTGCTTTTTCTGTATGCACTCAAACCACCCTGAATTAATAATCTAACCATCGCTGCCAGGATAAACAGTATGCCAAGTACAAATGAACCTGCCCATACTAAGGATTTTACTCGTAAGTAGAATGCTAGGATACCGAACGAAAATAAAGTGATTCCACCAACTAAACTCATAATTCCTGTTCTAAAAAACCATGGAGAATCTTTTTCCATTATAAGAAGGACTGCAATACCAATAGATGCTATAGAAAAAATCAAGGGTAAAACTATTGGTAATGCGGATATGAAATGCCCATTGTACTTCAGGTTGTTGGATAAAAATATTGACAGATAGAGAAGTAATAAACTAGCAATATAAAAAAGGATAGACTTATAGATGTTTTCATATCTCATGTTTGTTTCCCTTACTCTTATCAAGCCCCAGTATAAAATATTTATTTTGATAGAACATTTAAATATCAAGGTTAAATGCTCAGTTAATGACGTCCAATGTTCCTGAGCAATTTGCTAAAAAGCATACTTCGAAGGTTAAATGCCCTAACTGCCAGTTCGAATTCAATTTTATACATTCAAAGTATGGATCAATTACTGCCGTGAGAGCCTTTAACGTATAGATATTTAAATGCCCAAGATGCAACCAGAAAGAGAGTTTTGATCTTTCAGATCATGAATACGATCCATCTATTCCAACATATGTAGATCCGGGTTTCGGAAAGTTCTTTGGATTTATAATACCTCTTTCTATTGGGCTGGCAATCTCTGTAACTGTACTTGGTATTTTCCTTCCATCTGCTTATAAGGCATTGTCACTTATACCTCTTATCCCATATATAATAGCTATGGTATGGCTTACTTTGCTTATGATGAAAACGTCTAAGATCAAATTGTGGAAACCAGCATAATATACATATGTTATTTTCAGAAGCTAGCAATAGACAAAGTTTCTTAATACTAATGATTAAAACAGGATTATTAAAACATCAACCTACATCGTCTTATAGAAGAAATTTCTGACACCAGGGTTCCATAGCCGTAATAAATGTGTTTACTGAATAGTAGTATAAAAGTATTAGATTAAGTGGACCGGTCGGGATTTGGACCCGAGCCCTCTTGCTTGCGAAGCAAGCGATCTACCGCTGATCTACCGGCCCTAATTAATTTCACTGCCGATATAGGACAATTTAGCCAGAAGTGCATCCATCTGTATATTGTCTGTGCCACCTTCAACAATTCTGAATTCAGCCTCAGCCAGTGCCATGATTATTTCGAGCTTCTGCTTGTATGCTATCTGCTCTCCCCGTATAGATGAATGCATCCCTTTTATTATATCTATTCCTGACAATCCATAGTCAATTAACATCTTGTCAAGATAATTCCTGGCATCATTAAAATTCCCTTCTATTGCCATATTGATGAGATTTTTATATTCATCCCTGTTAATTTCCCCTGATATCTCATATATTGCAGTAGCAGAAACTTTTCCTGAAAGCTTTACCGCCTGAAGGACGTTTACGGCCTTTCTCATATCACCATCTGAGATTTCGTATATGGCATCAAGGGAATCATCGTCTATTTCGAAATTCTCCTTTTTAGCTATATCCTTTAACCTGTTCTTCATTGATTCCCTGTCAATAGGCTTGAAACGGAGAACCACACATCGGGATTGAATCGGAGGAATTATCTTGGATGAATAGTTGCATGAAAATATAAAACGGGTTGTGTTGTAAAACATCTCCATTGTCCTTCTCAGTGCAGCCTGGGCATCCCCTGTAAGATGGTCTGCTTCATCAAGGAATATGATCTTAAATCCCAGATCATTTGATGGCCTGATCTTGGCAAAGTTTTTGATATTGTCCCTTATAATATCTATGCCACGGTCATTGGATGCATTTAATTCCATAAAATTTTCTTTCCATGAATCGCCAAATAATGAAATTGCCAGTGCAATAGCTGTGGATGTCTTGCCTGTCCCCTGTGGTCCGGCAAAAATAAGGTGTGGTATATTTTTATCCTTAACATAGGCATTCAGTCTGTTTATGTTCCCTTTTTCGCCTATGACATCCGAGAGTTTGCTTGGCCTGTATTTTTCCGTCCAGATATTTAACATACTTTTTTTTGATAATTACTTTATTTATAAACATATCTATTCAAAATTCTTATTTCAACGTGCTATTTACAATTGAAGGGTATACATTACGAACACCTTCTGTAGCTTCTATTTCTGCTATGCATTCATTCAATGATTTTCCATATAGCTTTGAAATGACTATAGCTATGGCGGAATGATCTCCAGAAGTTGAAAAAAGGCTCTTGATAAAGGTTAATTTTCTTAATTCTTCCAGTGTCTTTGTATAATGTTCAGGCATAATATTGAGTTGACTATTAATTATACCATTTAACCGTAAAACTTTTATACGGCATTATGATAATATAAATATGGTAAAAACCACAATCAATCTTGATGACGAAATTTATGCTGAAATTGTGAGAGAATCTATTGAAAAATATGGGAGTACTAAGAATATGTCCAAGATTATTAATCAACGCCTTGGGAATAAGAAATCCGATACAGGTAAGAGTGGAAAGCGAATTACATTCAACGTCAGAGAAGACCTTGCATCTCTTGATGCAGACAAAGAGATAAAAAAAGGTTGGAAAGCGAGGGATAGATGACATTAGTAGTGGACACAAATGTCCTGGTATATGATGCTATAGAAAACTCTCCACAGCATGGCCGTGCAACTGAGATTATAAATGAATCGGAAAATATTATAATAAATTCCCTTTCAATTATTGAAATTGGATTTGTTCTTCCAAGATATGGAATAAATAATAACAGTGTCGGGATGAAACTTGAAGAATTATTGCACAGCGATTATTTCATGGTTTCCTGGCTATCCGAAAGGATGCTTGAGGGGACATCTACATTCATAGTTGAAAACAACTTCAGTTTCAGGGATTTCAATGACTGGATAATTGCATATGACGCGCTTTCCCGAAATGCTCCCCTAGTGACTTTTGATAAAAAACTATCCAAGCAATGCAAAAAAATCGGAATAGAAATTATTGAGTGCTAGTTGATAGAACGAAGTACAGGGAAAATGAGAGTCTCCAGTATCCTTTAATTAAGGGTGCTTTAGAAACATGAACCATCACTTTATTTCATTAACATAGTCTGATAGAGCCCTGCTGTATTCGGGCAGCATACCCTGATTACTAGATAGGATAAAATTGAGGGCATACTTAAGAGCCTTATCAGCTTGCCCGGATCTGAAAAGAGCAATGCATAGAAATTCCAGTGATGCGGGGTCTGCTGTATCCTTATAAACTCCATCTAGAATAGCTATTGCACTTTCATGTTCACCTTTTATGCTTAATGAACTCCCCAACTGCATTTCAGCCTGTATTTTCATTTTGCCCGTAAGTCTTAGTTTTATTGCCTTTTCATAGAGTGGAATTGCCTCGGTTTCCTTACCCAGAAAATCCAGAACATTGGCATATTCAAACAGGTAAGCAGCATTTTCGCTGAAATCATCATAGGATTCCTGGAAAATTTTCAACATGATTTCCGGTTTGTCCTGATACTTCCAGGCTTCTTCTATAATATTGTTCGGACTTTTCATTTATTTCCATCTCTCAAAAAGCTTTTCAATTTTTTCCCTCCTTGCTTCTCTAGATTCCACTATGCTATTTCTCATGCCATTTGCATCCTCATTTGAAATAGTGCCCCTCAATTCAAGCAGGGTAATAGTTGAGAACAGCCTGTTTATAACAGCGGTAAAACTTTCATTTTTACCTTTTAATTTTTTTAATTTGTTGTATGCTTCATCTGAAATTGATATATTCTTGCTGGGCATTATAATATCTATATGCGTATATATTTTAAACTTTACTAAATTGGGTTAATGAGCAGTTATTTATTCTTCAGGGGAAAAATAAACGGATTAAAAGCATACAGAAGTATGACTTGCGATAAACGGCTGGATGCGCTCCCTGAAGGTGATGAGGAGTGAATGTATACTGAGAATTTCAGAATTTCTTTGCTAACAAGCCTCATTAATGTAAAAGAGAAGAAAACATACACATCAGAAGAAGTAAAGAAACAGTTGAGAATTCAGTGACCAACTTTGAAGTTAAATATTCAGAAGAATATAGTTTCCCATCTTAGAGGCCGGGAGAATTATCCAGGAAATAGAAAGTACCATCTGGCGTAGCCCACAATTCCCATAGATACACGAGAATAAAAGAAAAAATTTTTAAAGCAAAAACTAACTCTTGACTTTTAGCTTGCTCCCAAATGCCGTTGTGAGTGTTTCTTTGTATTGAGAAAATATTTCATCTGTCAATTTTCCCCTTCCATGGAAGTTGCAACGAACAAGGTGGAACTTCAGCTTCTTTCTATTCGCATGCAAAAGAATCTCAGGAAGGGAAACTACCGTTCCGCCGCTTAATTCTGCCTTATCTACGGTTGAATAAGGAATAACTGTATATTGAGGTGGTACTTCTGAGAGCTTTGTTTCCAGGTTATCTTCTATTTCTTTGCCTCTTCTGGCATTCTCCATAACTATGTTTTCAGCCTCTTCCTGGGTAACCTTATAATTGGAATAATTGCCAACAACAGGCGCCATTCTTTCTGGATTACCCATAGTTGTATGCCACATATCGGAAAGCCTTTCCTTTGCACTCATTGTCAAGAATTGATACATTTCATTATCGGTGAAAATGAGATAGTAAGTGTCGTTCATATGGGCAGCATTATCTATTGAACCAATGATTTTTACCATAATGAAATAATTTATAATATGTATTAAATTTTGCTGTTAAAATTCATAGCCATTATCTATATTTGGATAAGAACTGTTTTTGTGTATAATTTCTTCAGTAAAATGTATTATTTTAGGGATAATTTCAATAGGTACGTTTATTCATCTGAGAGAATGTAATTAACATGATGATATAAGTATTTCAGAACATGGTTAATTATTAAGATAACCATGGCTATTCATGATACGATAATAAGAAAATAATGCTTGCCTCCCTGCAGTCCCGAATCAAGCTTGATTGCAGACTACTTCATTCATTGCCAAAAAATAGATTTCATGCTTTACTGGACATATTAAGCAGGGCATAATGAATATTAATTAAAGCTTATAGATCGGTGCTAACAACACAATTTTTGGTAACGTTTTTATAATGCACCACTTACTTATTTTAACTAACATTTATATATATCCACAAATTATATAATTGGAAAACTATGACAGATATTAAGTGTAGAAAGTGCGGGGAAATATTCAAAAAACCACGGTGGGGATTTAAGCCTCTGGAATACAAGGCCGGGATGAAAATGCCAGGAGGACTTGTAGCCCTGGGTGCAATTATTGTGTGCCCGAAATGCGGTTTCGAAGGGTCTTTAAAAGAATATGATACTGTTTAAATTGCATTCCCTTAAAAATTACACATTTACCAACTTCTAAATGATGTCCGCAATAGAAAAGCCGGCATCGGTATCAACTAATTCCAGAATATGACCTCCCATTTAACCATAGTCGATCATGGAAGGTGCTCTGGAAAGGATACTACAAGAGTTATTTATCTTCTCTTGTATTTATAATGGCAGTTTCTTCCAGTCCATCAGGTCCTTATCATTCAGGGATCTAATTTCAAGCTTCTCCAGAATATCCGTAAACAGGTCATCGCTAATTGAACCGGCATAAACCTTTTCTTCAGAGTGCCGGAAGATGGCAGACCGTATTGCGCTTGCTGCTATAGTAGACTGGAGATGCGAATCCACAACAGAATCGTCCTTTATCTGCTTTGAATAAGTGCCCGATATGTCGTCTTTCTTTATGTCCTCAAGCAGGTCATCAACAGTGGCTTCAAGTTTCCTGTTATTCTCTTCTGCCAGTACTACACGGACTTTGTATGTTGGCTCGAAATCAATCTTATCATCATCCACCTTGAACCAGTTCTTCGCATCCTTTTCAAAGAATACTTCAGCCAGTTCCTTTGCGACAAGCTTGGGATTTGAAAAATCAACTCCAGAAGTTAAATCATAAGTAACCATTGAACCGTCCTGTGAAACTTTTCTGCATTTTTCAATATCTGACTTAAGTTTATCTTCATTTACCATAAATATACATACAGTTTTGCCTAAAAAGACTTTCCTAAAGATGCTTTCCGGTAGTTATATAACATTTAGTCCGGTTCCCTCTTTTGCGAATAAAAAATTAATACATAGTATATCCTTTTGGTCGAAATAGAACAATGATAGTAGGATAATTCCCTAAGGTGTATAACACATGGTCAAAATAAAGATAGACTAGCATTGCTCAAAGAGCAGTGAAAAGAGCTGATGCCGACAGTGCAATAATAAGGTATGTATTATTCACTTTGATGCTTTACTCTCTCTTTTTCTTCTTGCTGAATATCTCATCAGTCCTCTGTTGAAGTTTTCCACTTCTTGCACCAATGACTAAACCTATTGCCAGGAGAATTATGGAAATTAGGAAGGCTAATCCTCCATAAAGAAAACTGTCTGCCAAAATTGTACCGTTAGAATGAAAAATTGCACCGATAGCCAATACAATAAGGGAGACAAAAAACAAAAAGGTGCCAGCAGTCATTATTTTGTTTATCGCATGAAATTTGACCATTTTATCGCCTCGTTTATAGCCATAGTGCTAATAAATATTTGCTTTCTGCCGTAAGTTTAGAAGTCACACATAAAGTAGGAAGATGTTAACTTACGCAGGAGTGTAGATAACTACTTTACCATATAAAGGGCAGATATTAACCAGGAATGATATGGCGAAATCTCAGATCCCTTCAGACACCAAAAAGCATTATAATCACCGGGCGGTGAAATAGCCGTTGCAATTGCAGTAGATATCTTCCTTTACCCTGGCAAAATAAGGTTCTTATTTCAACGTGCTATTTACAATTGAAGGGTATACGTTCCTGACACCTTCTGTAGCTTCTATTTCCGCTATGCATTCGTTCATTGATTTTCCATATAGCTTTGAAATGACTATAGCTATAGCTGAATGATCTCCAGAAGTTGAAAAAAGGCTCTTGATAAAGGTTAATTTTCTTAATTCTTCCAGTGTCCTTGTATAATGCTCAGGCATAATATCAAGCCCCAGTATTGCTTCTTCCAGGCCGAGGCGTTTCCCCTGGAGCCTTGTTGTATATGCTATAATTTGCTTGTCTGTTTCCATCTTCTGCAGATGGTTTCTAATAGTCCCAGGACTAACATTGCATAATTTAGCAAGGTCACGTATGGACAATTTTGAGTTGTCAATCAGATACCGGGCAATTTCCGTGTCCAGTTTATCAACCATATTAGTATATTATAATAAAGAATAAAAATTTATGTTTTATAATTTAGATTTACTGAACATTTGTATAATTAAATAAGTATAATTGGTAATTATAATTATACATATACACAAAGTATTTATGCAAACATACAATTAAGAGTTGATAAACATGGAAAACAGAATGCCTTTAATTGGAGAGAAATTCCCTGAAATGGATGTTGTTACAACACAGGGAAGCAAGAAGTTGCCTGACGACTACAAAGGAAAATGGTTTGTCCTATTCAGCCATCCCGGAGATTTTACTCCAGTATGTACCACTGAGTTCTTTTCATTTGCACAGAGAAATGATGAATTCACTAAATTAAATACTGAATTAATAGGATTGAGTGTTGATTCAAAAATATCACATATGGAATGGATCAACTGGATACATGACAATTTAAAAATAGATGTTAAATTTCCCATAATAGCGGATCCTATGGGAAACGTTGCAAAATCTCTTGGAATGATACATGCTGAATCTGCAACATCTACTGTAAGGGCAGTATTTATTGTGGATGACAAAGCAGTGGTAAGGGCTATACTTTATTATCCCCTGGAGATAGGAAGAAATATATCTGAAATTCTCAGGATGATCAAAGCCCTGCAGATGGTTGACAAATATAAGATAGCAACACCTGCAAACTGGCCTGACAATGAATTAATGAAAGGGAGGTTTATAATTCCACCACCGGCAACTATGAACGATATACCGGAAAGATTAAAAAAATATAAGGGATATGCCTGGTGGTTAACATACCGTGATGCTCCTGAAGAAGAAGTAAAAGAAGCAAAGGAAGTATCAAGAATGAAGGAGGCGAATTAAATGCCGATGTACGAAACAGAAAATAGTTTAGATGAAAAGACAAAGGATATGTCAAGAGCAAGGCAATCGCTAATAGAAGAAATGCAGGCAATAATGTTCTATGACGAGAGATTGGATGCATCAAAGGATCCTGTATTGAAGGAAGTGATAAAGCATAACAGGGACGATGAAAAAGAACATTTCTCATTGCTGCTGGAATACCTCAGGAGAAATGACCCGGAACTTGACAGGGAATTAAAGGAAATATTATTCTCCAAAAAAGAATTAAAAGAGCTTGGGGATTAAATATTTATTTTTATAAACCCTGTGAGAGGACTTAAATATTTTTAATGATTTTTTAAAAACAATTATAATATCAAATAATTTTTAAAACAAAAGGCAATTCCATGCCATGTATAATATTGTTGTACTTGCATCTGGAAACGGGTCAAATTTTCAGGCAGTGGTGGATGCAATAGATAATGGCGTCATAAATGATGCAAAGATTTCAAAATTAATATGCAATAATAAAAGGGCGTATGTACTCCAGAGGGCAAGGAACAGCGGTATAATGCCTGTCCTGGTAGACAGTAAAAAAGAAGATTATAACAATATTATATCTGAGATTCTCGCTGCAGAAAACCCGGATTTAATACTTCTGGATGGGTACATGAAAATAATTCCAGATAATATAATAGATGCTTATCCTTTCAAAATGATAAACCTCCATCCATCATTATTGCCTGCTTTTGGCGGCAAAGGCTATTACGGGGGGAAAGTCCATGAAGCTGTTATAAAATCCGGCGCAAGGTTTTCCGGCTGTACAATTCATTTTGCTACAAAGGATGTTGACAATGGGCCTATTATAGACCAGAGAGTTGTTGAAGTATCTGACAGTGATACACCGGAGTCACTGGAAGAAAAGATACATGAGGAGGAACATAAAGCACTTGTATATTCAATAAATTTGCTGATTACAAAAAGGTATTCAATTAATGGCAAACGTGTAATCAGGGAATAATTATTTCAATATCAGGTGCAATCCATCGAACAGTATGTATATTGCAAATGCAAATATTATAGCTGCAGAAACAATTTTAATGTATTTTTCATAGCCCGTTCCAAAACGCCACACAACATATGGGAATACTATTGTCCACACCACGATTCCAGAATATAATCCGGTGATGGAAAATATGCTCAGTTCCTTGAGCAGGAAGAATCCAACTGTAAACCACCATATTATCTGAAAAGGGTTTGTCAATCCCATGGTTACTCCTAAAACATAATTGCCTTTCCTTGTTTTTGATGGCATTTTTGACCTGAGTATTGATATGCCCAGGTAAAGCATGAAAATACCACCTATTATGTATATAACCTTCAGAATTGTAGGGCTTATGATTCCATTGGTAAGGAATACTATGGCAAAAAATGTTAAATCCGCGGTCATTGCACCTAATCCTACAAGTGTGCCATGAAGCGGAGATTTAAGCGCTTCGTTTGCAATAATTGAATTTACGGAACCGGGCGGGCCTGCAAGTGATAGCCCCAGCAGGATGCCTAAGCCATAGTCGTAAAGAAACATCTATGGAAATATTATAGGAGTATTTTAAAATTATAGCAATGACATATTTTTAAGGACAATATATCCTGCAGCCAGGTCTTCCAGCCCTATTCCAAGGCATTTGAAAACAGATTTGCTGTTTCTGTATTTATCAGGGTTTAACATAAATTCTCCCAATGTGGTTATTTTGCTCCTATCCTTTATATCGCTTATTTCTGATGATTCCATTGCTGATTGCTTAGAATTTTCCTCTATTACCAGCCCTGAGTTTTCAAATACATCCTTATCTGCTTCCCTTGAACCTAAGACATTTGAGCCGATCAGGTTAATATGGTAATTTTCAGGTAGCATGGAATAATTAAATATTGGCTCCTCTGTATCCGTTGCAGATGCAATGATGTCTGATTCCTTAAGGCATGATAGGTCTTTAACGGGTTCAACTTTAATTCTGGATTTTTCTGCAAATTTCTTTGCATGTTCAAAGTTTCTTGAATATACATGGGCATTTTCCAGTTCGTAGTACTCTGAAATTGAATTCAACTGTGATTCAGATTGAAATCCTGACCCTATAATTGTATAATTGATTCTCTTCTTCTTTACCAGCATTGTTGTAACCATTGCTGAAATAGCACCTGTCCTTATCTGCCCGAGAACGTTTGCGTCCATTGCAAATAGTTTGCCGGGGTTTTCTGTACTGAACAGTATAACAAAAAACCGGTATCCGCTTTTTCCATACATATATGTTTTCAATCCTGCTATGCCACGTTTTTCATAAAGTGCTGGCATGGTGCTGAAAACAAAATCTTTTCCGTATATCCTGTCCCTGGGGCTAGAGTCAGATTCCCCTTTTCCATATGAAATAAAAGCTTCCTTTAACTCATCAACACATTCTTTTACAGGAAGGTTGTTTTTAACATCATTATCATCTATGTAGGTAATCATAGTTTAACATATGATTATTATATTTCAATTTTCCCGGAATAAAATTCATAATAAATTAATAAACAGTGAAGAAATTATGAATTATGATCAGGGTTGGCATGATAGTACCGGCCAACAACGTGGCACTGGAATACGATATGTATAGAATGGCTCCTGAAAATATGAGCTTCCATTCAACCAGGATGAGGCCTTCCAGGAACTGCGAGCCTGATGACCCGGTAAAATTCAGGAATGATTTGAAACAGGCCTATAGCTTATTGAGAAGATCATCAAACGTAATTGTATATGGCAGGACATTTGGAACACATAAAAATGCAGATATTATAAGGGAAGTATTCGGAAGAAATGTCATCATACCTGAGGAAGCTGTTATTGAATACCTCCAGGAATCAGGGAGCAAATACATGTGGCTTGGAACGCCATATATAAAGGAAAGGACAGATGAAGAAAAAGAATATTTTTCAAAGAAAGGTTTTCACATTGCCGGGTCCTATGGATTAAATAAAATATATGCGCTGGACATTGCCAGAACCAGCCTGGAGGAAATAAGATGCATGCTGGATAAAAATATTGGTACTGTAGAAAAAAGTGATTTAATTTACATCTCATGCACCGCAATGCCCACATCAAAAATCCTTGATAAGTTAAGCAGCATATATGGAAAACCGGTATTATCGGAAAACTCGGCTATACTGTGGAAAATATCCAGGATTACCGGAAATCCCATAAGAATACCAGGTTTGCAGGATATTTGATTTATTCCCATATTATTTAAATATGAATAATTATTTATTTTTAGTTACAATATGAATATATGTCAATAGCTTATAATAAGGATTACTGGTTCGATTTTTTGAAGGATAATGAAATTAAGGAGAAAGATGCACATGAACTGCTGAACATGGATATTTATTCGTTGATGTCACTTGGTGACTCCCTGGCATCACGGGAAGTGGGGGATAAGGTTTCATATGCCGTTTCCTACAATATCAATTATTCAAATTTTTGCACGGCTTCATGTCCCATATGTGCGTATTATGTTCCATATAAAATTAAAAAATATAACCCTGAAAAGGGATTCGAGCTTTCGGTAGAGGATGTGCATAAGGAAGCCATGAAGGCAAAGGAACTTAACGTTACGGAAATACATATAGTTGGCGGATTCAATCCTGATTTAAATTTGGAATACTATGAAAACATTTTCCGCGAAGTAAAAAAAGTATTGCCGGATATTACACTGAAAACATTCACTATACCTGAAATAGACTTTATAGCGAGAACCACTGGAAATTCTATTCCTGAAGTTATAGACAGGTTCAGGAAAGCAGGAATGGATGCACATACAGGTGGAGGGGCAGAAATATTCAATGAAGAGGTCAGGAAACAGATAACAACTCCTGAAAAAATTTCCGGTGAAAAATGGCTGGAGGATGCGAAACTAATACACAGCCTTGGAGTAAAAGGCAATTCGACAATGACCTATGGAACAGTAGAAAATTATGATGATATTATAAACCATATGGTTAGATTGAGGGATAACCAGCTGGAGCAGCCCGGATTTTTATCATTTATTCCATTAAAATTCAGCATAGAAAATACACCTTTATATAAAATGGGAAAGGTAAGGATGCCTGCCTCTGGAGACAAGGATATCAGGGTTTACGCACTGGCAAGGGCAATTCTTGGAAAAGCCATAAGGAATGTGAGTGTCTACTGGGTTGCACTTGGCAAAGAGCTTGCACAGGTTGCACTGATGTCCGGTGGAAGCGACCTTGTTGGAACTGCATTCAGTGAGAAAGTCTTCGGTGCAACAAACAGGCATACCTCTGGTAGCGTGGAAGAGCTTAACCATTTAATTGAGGAAATAGGAAAGGTGCCGGCACTCAGGGATACATTTTACAACATAAAGGAGTACTATTAACATGATAGGACTCATCAATCTTTCACATTCTGACCCGCTCAGCATGACATTCTCCCCTGATGAAATTGTAAGGAAAAGTGCGGCGGACAATTACAGGGATCTGGAGGAGGGGAGAACTGAAATAGGCATGGTATCCCTTGTTACATACCTGGAGCACAGTGATAAATTAAACCTTGTAAAAAGCATTAACATACATACAAAGGCAAACAGCATATCAACAATACTCCTTTCCAGATCTGGATATCTCAAAAATAATATAAAAATAAATGTAACATCACTTACAAAAACTACTGAATTTTATTTGAAACTGGTTCTTGAGAAAATGGGAATATCCTTTGAATTAAAGGAATCGGGATATTCTGATTATGAAAACCTCCTTAAGGATGCGGATTATGCACTGGTTATTGGAGATGAAGCAATAAAAGCTTATTCAGGTTCTGCAAATATACTTCTTGATGTTGGGCTTGAGTTCTCAAAGCTATACGGGCTTGAGCCGGTTTATGCCGTTGCGGCATCCCGGAATGCAGTAGATAATGCCAGAATCAGTGATCTTGATAAGCATATAGAAGATTCAAAAAAATACATAAAGGAATCGGCAGAAAAAAACTCATTAAAATTCCATGTAAAGAGAGAATTAATGGAAGAGTATTACAGGGTAATGGATTATTCCTTCAACAATAGCGTAATGAAAACTATTGAATTTGCCCGTAAAATAATCGGATAAATGTATATTTGCAATTAATTATTTTTTTCATAAAAGTTATTTTTAGATACCTATTTATTTTATAATGTGATGATATATTATGATTTCTTACGGTTACATAGATACAATAGAAGATAAAATAAAGAATGGGGAAACACTTGATGAGAATGAAATAGTTTCATTATATGATTCTACAAGCCTCAGGGACCTTGGAAGGCTTGCCAGGGGCATTACTGATAAAATTTCTGGAAACAGGGTTTCATTCGTTTCCAATTTAATATTAAATTATACAAACGTTTGCAATGTAAGGTGCCATTTCTGTGCTTTTTACAGGACACAGAATGACGGCGATGCATACACCCTTTCAATAGATGATGTTGTAAATGAGATAAAGACATATTATGAGCCATATGGCATAAGGCAACTTTTAATACAGGGTGGCGTTAATTCTTTCCTTGACCTTGATTATTATACAGAGCTATTTGGCAGAATAAAAAAAGAATTTCCTGGATTAGGCATACACGGGCTTTCAACAGCTGAACTTCATTTTATATCGCTTAAGGCACACATCCCCATGAAGGATTTATTAATTAAATTAAGGGAAAGCGGGTTAGAAACAATACCCGGTGCCGGTGGCGAAATTCTGGATGGCAGTGTGAGAAAAAGGATGGGCAGGCCTGAAGCAAGTGGAAGGCAGTGGCTGGAGATTATGGAGACCGCGCACAAGCTCGGTATACACACATCAGCAACAATGATGTTCGGGCACCTGGAAACTTCACTTGACAAAGCACACCATCTGCTTTCTATACTGGAATTGCAGAAGAAATACCATGGATTTTTATCATTCACCCCCTGGAATTTTGAACCTGGCAATACAGAGCTTGCAAAGGAAGGCTACAAGTACAGGTCTGGTGGAGTATCTGTACTTAAAAATATTGCAATAGCAAGGATAGTCTTCAATAATGAATTGCCAATCATACAGAGTTCATGGCTTACAAACGGTATGCAGATGGCACAGATGGCCATATTATTCGGTGCAAACGACTGGGGAGGAACAATATACGATGAAAAGGTAATACCTGCAACAGGAAAGCAGGTAGGCAACCTGAGAAAGGAATACATAATAAACTCCATCAAGCAGATTAACATGGTTCCTGTGGAAAGGGATAATATGTATAATCCGGTTAAAACCTATTGATTATTATAAATTATATTATTTTTAGAATTTCTGTGTTTTCCTTATTAATATAGAATGTATAGAAATTTTTCTTAATCCATGTGGAAGACTTCTTCATATGGCGAAGGAATTATATCGTCCCTACCTGTTATAATGCCTTTCATGGATTCCTGCCACTTTTCATTGATCTTGCTCTTATTGATAATTCTCATTGTGGCCTCAAAGTCATCGCATTCCCAGTATCCATATACATCATTTCCTTTTAAGAAGAGGGAATAATTCCTTATGCCTGCCTTTTTTAATTCCTCAAGCATTTCAGGCCATATATTTTGATGCCTGGAAATGTATAATTCTTTATCTGCCGGGTTAATGCTGAGCTTGAAAAAATATCTCATAATAATAAAAATATTTCATTTCTATTTAAAGTTTCCATTGTGGATGAAAGTGTTACTATTGCTTATTTTCCGATAAATTTTGGGCCGCGCTTTTCTCTGAATGCAGAGACACCTTCGCGGAAATCATGGCTTGTTCCAAGATCTGACTGCAACCTTGCTTCATCCTGCAGGAACTCATCAAGGCCGTAATAAAGAGATTGATTAATAAGCTGCTTTGAAACAGAATATGCCCTGTATGGACCATTTGACAACTTTTCTGCAAGTTCAATTGCATCCATAAATGGATCATCTACAACCTGTACCAGCCCCATTTCTTCAGCTTCCTTAGCTGAAAATGATCCACCGTACAGCAGGTATGGCCTGGCTTTAGCTCCTGCAAGGCGCGATAGAATGAGCACGAGCCCTGTATCGGGGGCAAGGGCTATGCCATGGAATCCCATAATGAAGTTTGTTTCACGTGATGCAAAGGATATATCGCATGCCAGTGCAAGGCTCATGCCTGCTCCGGCTGCCACACCGTTTATTGCAGAGATAAATATTTTCCTGCTGTTCACCATCTCTTTCAGGATAGGGTGAAATGAATTTGATAGCTCATCCTTTATATCAACCTCTTTATCTGATGTTGATGTAAGATCAGCGCCTGCTGAAAAAGCCTTGCCCTTTCCGGTTAATATTGCTATTCTCTTAGCTGGATCAGAATTGAAGTCCTTGAAAGCTGCTAATAGATCAGACCTTACATCGTCACCGAGAGCATTTAGTTTGTTAGCCCTGTTGATTTCAATAACAGAAACATATCCCCTATCCTCAATAAGCAGTGTGTTATACATATTAACTGAATATAACGCAGGGGCATTAAAAACCTTTTTGACCGGTACATTGCTGAGAATATTAAAAAATTAAAAAAGGGCAGATACTGGAAATAAATTGGAAAAATTATTTGAAAAGTTCAATATACTGGTATGGCTTGAATTTCCCGAAACAGTATTTCACTTCATTGAATGTGGATTTGAAGTCCCGGACTTTCTCTGCCATAACTTCAGGGTCTTTTTTCTTAATTATTATATCGCTGATTAATTCAGCGAGTTCCTTTATGTCCGCTTCCTTAAATCCAATTCTTGTGACTTCCTGTGTTCCAATTCTGATGCCACTTGGGTTCATTGATTTCTTATTGTCGTCGTATGGCAGCAGGTTTTTGTTCAATATTATATTGCAACTTTCCAGCTTTTCTGCAACTTCCTTACCGCCACCATTCTTGGAAACATCTATGGCCAGTGTATGTGATTTTGTAAATCCGTTCTTTTCTCCAAGGACATTAAAACCCAATTTGCTCAATTCTGAACCAAGTGTCTGGGCATTTTTTATGATCTGTTTGGCATATGCTTCTCCGTAATCCAGATGCTCGGCTAATGTTACACCAAGTGCGGCCATTGCATTGAGGTGATGGTTACTCAGAGTACCAGGGAATACGCCACGCTGGACTTTTTTCCATTTTTCCTCTGTAGTTTCCCCTATTATTATTCCATGCTGTGGCCCGGGAAGTGTCTTATGTGTGCTTCCAGTAATTATCTGTGCACCTTCCCTCAATGGGTCCTGGAATTGTTTTCCACCTATCAATCCAAGTACATGTGCTGCATCGTAGACAACGGTAGACCCTATTTCCTCCAGGGTATCACGCAGCTCTTTAAGCGGTGTTGGGAAAAGGAATACAGATTGTCCGAACCAGGCAAGCTTTGGTTTTGCCTGCTTAAGCAATTTTATAGTTCCATCCACATCTATGTTCATTTCGTCAACATCAAATGGATAATTAAGTGTTTTAAGCCCCCTGAATCCAACTGCACCGAAAGGTGCTGAACTTATATGCCCTCCACCAGAGAGGGCTGGTGTTGTTATTGTGTCCCCGGGTTTTGTAAATGCATAGAGGACAGCCATATTGGAATTTGTTCCTGAAAGTGGCCTCGGGTCTACATACTTTGCGTTGAAAAGTGCCCTTCCTAAATCTGTTACCTTATCTTCAATAATATCAACTATCTGGTTCCCCTGGTAGTACCTTTTGTGTGGCAATCCCTCGGCGTATCTGAATCCAAGGTCTGTAAGCAACATTTCCATGGCCATGGGGCTCATTATATTTTCTGAAGCTATAAGTGGAATGCTTTCTTCAAAAAATTTGTTATGCTTCATTGCTAATTCCCTTATAAAAAGTGCATCTTCAAGAAATTCATCGCTTTTATTTAACATTAAATAGATAATATAAAAAGGTATATTTATCTTTACATTTAAAATTTATAAATTTATAAAATTATTTTCTTTTCTTTATTGCGTATGCTGCAACACCTATTATTGCCAGTACAGCTATTATCCCTCCTCCTATATAGTATTCTGTGTAGTCTGTGTTATGGAATGGAGTATTGGATACAACCATGGTGTGGTTTGAGAAATGTGGAACATACATAAATACATACATCCCGGAAGATGTGTTTGTGTATGAATAATAGGCATGGGTGCTGCTGGTTTCATTTACAAGTGTAGACATTGAAACATATGTAGCAATTCTTCCATCAAATTTAACATAGGCATGGCCAGTGTTCTTTGTCACATTGTTTCCTATGAATACTGCCACTATGGTATGGTGGTTTACTGTAGAGTTTATGTCAAATGATGTTGTTGATGAGCTTTTGCCTGTATACACAAAATGTGTAGAAGAGTTGTAATTTATTGTGCTATTTGCAATTGTTCCATTGACTAAGTTCAGAGCTATTTCTGATGATATCCTTCCGTGTATAATGTTGCTTAAAACCATGCTGTTGTTAGATATTTTCTGAAGTCCGGGTGGAGCTACCATATTGACCAGGACAGGTCCGGAGGATGTATTGCTGCTTATAGTTATTGTATTATTTGTTATTTTGAAGTTACCATTGTGGATAAACAGCATTGCTATTGTTCCATTGTTGTCTATAACAATCATCTGTCTCCCGGCATTTATGGTATTATTGAAATTCACCATGACATGATCTGCCATATTCGCATTACCGAATACATTTGAATTTGCCTGAGCGTTCAAGCTATTGTTTGCACTTATGCTGACCTGTGTATTGTTGGATGTGCTGTATGATATATTTGCGGTGGATGGTACGACCAGGGTTAAATTGCCATTTACCATCATGTTGCTTTCCAGAGTTGGGTTATTGTGCAAAACGTAGAACGATGTGCTATTCATCATGATAAACATATTGCCTATTCTATAGGCTGTACGGGAATTCGTGGAGAAACGCAGAATAGGTGATGAAATGCCCTTTATAGAAGTTCCGTTGGAATACATCTTGCTTATCAAAACTGTTGATGTTAGGTTATATGTCACATTGGAGAACACACCGGTAGATGAATTGAAATCCGCTGTTAGATACTTGCCCATCACCATTCCTGTCGTGCTATTATACATCAATTTGGCACCGTAGTTATTCTTAAAATGCGTATGAATGCTGTCATTAAAACCTGCAGCTGATGGTCCTGATAATGCTGGTGAATTTGCCTGGCTGCCCGAACTAAGGGGAACCATGGCAAATACAGAAAATACCATGACCACAGCTATCATTGTTGCTATGAGTACTTTATACTTCATAAAAACTCAACTGAAATTTAAGTATTTAATCGTTACTTTTTATGGAAATATATTAATATAAATATATGAAAACCGCTGTATTTGCATGTTGGTTAAGCTTTAAGGCTATTTCTTCTAAGTTATCGTATTTTATTGTAGACTACTTCTATCATACTGGAAAGCAGAAGTTTTAAGGAGGGTTTTATACGTATAATTACATTCATGCTTTTAATGTTATTAATGAAATACCAAATATTATAATTGATTTTTTAATAACAATACATGATTTTATTAATTGCCTCGAGAAAAGATGGAGCAAGCATGGAAATGGCATCCAGATTGCTTGAACTTTTCAAATTTGATAAACTGGACGCGAATAGATACACTTACAAAAATTATGAATTAAAATTCATTGACAATTTGCATATATACCAGAACATGGAAGACCTTGAAGAGGAGGTTGAAAAGGTTGTTTTTCTATCAAAGCATTCTTCAAAGGCAGATATAAAATCCTTAACTGTACATCCCATTGGCAACTTCAGGAAAGCTGAACTTGGCGGCCTTGACAATGTAATAGTCCCATCAGATCCACTTGGAATGAGTGCTTCATTGAGGTATATCAAGAACAATTATTCAGGAGACCATTTTGAAATAACATTTGAAGCCACACACCATGGCCCGTATATGGAAAAGCCTGCATATTTCATAGAAATAGGAACCACGGAAAATGAATGGAAACAGGAAGGCATAGCTGATCTGATGGCCAGAGCCATAATGGAAGGCGTTGAGAAGGACTATGGAAATTATGTTGGCGTTGGTGGGGGGCATTATGCCCCGAAACTAAGCAGTTATTTCTTCAGCAATGATATAAACATAGGGCATATAATACCCAAATATGTACATGAGATAATTTCAGAGGATGAAATTGAAAATGCTGTATTAAAAACAATGAATTGCAAAGGTTTTCTAATGGATGCGCACGGGACGAAAGGCAGAGTGAAGGATATGATTGCAGGAATTGCAGATAAACACAGCCTGGAGGTTTTGAAAATCTGATATATAAATGCTCAATGTTTATATATGAAATTAGGTTATATTGATACTAGTGAAAAAAAATGGAAATAGAAACAGAAGATAAACCCCCGGGTAGTCCATTAATAAGGGATTCTGACATAGGCAACTATCTGGAGAGAAGCAATTTTTTTATCAAATATGAAGGGGTAAACCCAACGGGAACCCAGAAAGATAGAATTTCAAGAAAACATGTTGAGAATGCAATAAAACATGGGTATAAGGAAATATCTGTGGCAACATGTGGAAATTTTGGGGCGTCAATTGCATATTATGCAAGGGGAATGGGCATTAAGGCGATCGTTGGAATACCAGCGGAGTATTCAAATTCAAGGCATGCAGAAATAGCTGCATATGGTGCAGACATAATAGAAAAACCACTGAAATATGAAGAAATGGTTGAATATATAAGGGGAGAGGCAAAAAAGAACAACTGGTATGATGCAAGCCCCGGATCACCAAATAAAAGCATAGATGTTTCAGGATACAGCGAAATATCATTTGAAATTTATAACCAGCTTGGCTTTGCCCCTGAATATATATCAATACCGGTAGGGAATGGAACAACATTTTATGGAATATATTATGGATTCCTGAAATTATACAGGGAAAGAAAAATAGATAAAATGCCGAAATTCATTGCAACAAGCACTGAAGGCGGAAACCCCATTGTCTATTCATTCATAAACGGGTTCAGAAACATAGTTGAGCTTGACCCTGAAAATATCGTTGAAACATATGCAAATGAACCGTTGATTGCCTACAGGTCATATGATGGGCAGAAGGCCCTGGATGCACTGTATAAAACACATGGAAAAGCATTATATGTATCTGATATGGAAATGGAAGAGATATCCAGAGGATTTAAAAGAATTGATAATTTATCAGTTCTGCCAGCATCTGCTTCTGCGGCTGCAGGTGCATTAAAATTTGCGGGAAATAATAGTTGCGTCATCGTATTAACTGGAAGTGATAAATAATGGAAAAGGCAGTGGTTCTTTCTGAGGGGTGTTTTGCCACCACATATGGCAAGACGGCCAACGGGCTTGTAAGGTACAGCAAAAGGTATGACATAGTTGCAGTCATAGACTCGAGATACTATGGCATGGATGCAGGGTATGTCCTTATGGGCAGGCAGAATGGCATAAGGATTGTCAGTACAATTCAGGAGGCAAAAGCTCTCGGGGCTACAACACTGATAATCGGTGTTGCAACTGATGGGGGTTATCTTCCGGTGGAATACAGGCAATATGTTTCCACGGCTATCGAAGAGGGAATGAACATAGTAAATGGGTTACACCAGTACATAAGCAATGATAATGAATTCAGCAAGCTCGCAAAAATATACGATGTGGAAATTACTGATGTAAGGAAAATTTTTAACAATTATGAATATTCATTTACAGGAAAAATACAGGAGGTAAAATCGAAAAAAATTGCGGTACTGGGAACGGATAGCGCTATAGGCAAAAGGACAACTGCAGTTTATCTGAATGATGCCATGAACAGGAAGAAAAAACAATCTGAATTAATAGGCACCGGGCAAACATCCTGGATGCAGGGATTTCCATATACAGTTGTAATGGATTCAATCATAAATGATTTTGTTGCCGGGTCTTTAGAATATATAACATATAAAGCATGGCAGGAAAAACATCCTGAATATATGTTCCTTGAAGGGCAGGGGTCTATTCTGCATCCAGCATATCCAGGAGGGTTTGAAATAATAGGTGCAATGCGCCCGGATGCCATAATACTCCAGCATGCGCCAAAAAGGAAGTTTTACGACGGCTTCCCTGAATACCCTATTGAGCCGCTGGAAAAATACATAAAGGTTCTTGAGCTTGTTTCCAACAAAAAGGTAATTGCAATATCATTGAACACCGAAAATATGGAAAAATCAGAGATAGAAGTTGAGAAAACAAAACTTGAAAAAATATACAATATACCTGTATTCGACCCTCTGGAAGAATTTGAAAACATTACCGGCGTTATATCAGATTTATGAACCACCGAAATATATACTTTATGTGGGTGCTAAAAAGTGTATATTGACAATGTAATTTCATTTGACAGTATTGAGGTGAATATAGCCAGTATTGAGAAAAAAAGGATCATAGGAAATATAAAATTTGATGATTTTTCATACAGGTTGATTTTCACATATGCCGAAGATATTGATGTGGACAGGAATATAGCAGGGCTTATACTTACAATGCCTGCAATTAATTTTACCTATTTTGCCCGGAAACTGGTTTTAAATTTCCCGGTATCACCTACAGATATAGAGTTGATAAAAAATTTTATGAAAATAAATGCCCATGAAGTTTTTATTAATAAAATAATAAACAGGAGATATGATTACATCAAACCGGAGTTTATACCGGCTGAAGATGATATTACCGCAGCCAATGCTGATGGAATAACTGAGCTTGTATGCCCTGAAACTTTCAGCGAAGAGAGGCCATGGAATACATCCCCTGATAAGGTGGCTATTATGTCCTCAGGCGGCAAGGAAAGCCTTTTAGCCTTTGGAATTTTCAATGAAATAAACAAACCGGAAAACAATTATTCTTTCTATTTTGAAGAATCCGGTTCACACTGGCTCACAGCAAAAACAGCCTATGACTATTATAAAGAAAATTTTGGAAATGTAATGAAAGTATGGTCAAATACAGACAGGTTTTACCATGAAATGCTGAATCATATAAAAATAGTGAACACAGATATGATAGATATACTATCAGATGATTATCCAATCCAGGTTTTTATTTTCCCGGTGTATATATTTTTGCTGCTGCCTTTGCTCAAAAAATATTCCATTGGAAATATAATCATGGGCGATGAATTCGACGACCCTCGGGAAATGGGTGATTATAAAGGATTGAAATATTACTATGGAATTTTTGACCAGACTTATGATTTCAACCATATGCTTTCTCTATACTTCAATAAGAAAGGGGTAAACGCAGGTGTATACTCTATAGTTTATCCAGTAACCGGATATCTGGAAGAGAAAATTTTAATGGAACGCTATAGGGATTTGTTCCTGCAGCAGAGATCATGCCACTCATGCCATAGAAAAGACGGTGTAATAGAACCATGCGGGAAATGCTCGAAATGCCTTGGAATACTATTGTTCATTGAGGCTTCTGGAGGAAAACCGGAAGATATATTGTATTCCAGCGATGACGTAAGATTATTAAAAAGAAGGCTTTCAAAGGCAAGGCTCCGGCTTGACCCTGATGAGAGGATTTATGCAGAATCAAAAATTGGTTTGTATTCCGGCAGTATTGGAGATGCTGAACATGCCGGAGGATTGCATATTATGCCCTATGAGAATTCTCTATTTTCCGTAATACCGGATAATTTCCGCAGCCCTATTGAAAAGATATTTTCAGCTTACGCAGAAGGGATATTTAAACTGGACAATGGAAAATGGGTAAATATTCAGAAATAGCTGTCCTGGACCTGAATGCACTCTTCATCACTGTTGCATTTCATATAATCATTTAGCGGGTTTATATTAGTTTTGATAAAATTCTGTGCCCATGAGTATTTGGAAATAACATCGCCGGCAAGTTCTGAATATCCCATAATATATAACGCAGCGGCTAAAGCTTCCAGTGATGATAATTTTCCGGGCTTTCCATAATTCACAGGATTTACCGGTAGCAATAGTGGAAGCTTTTTCCCGTTTTTCCCTTTAATATTTTCTATGGTGTTTATCCTGTTCCATGAGCCGTCAATAACAACTATCCCCTTATCCTCAAACAGGATTCTATTTGAATTTAACAGAAAATTATCGGAGTACGGCGTGAGGTAAAGTTTATTGTATATTTTATTAAGAGGTATTTCAATGGCCAGCCCATAGCGTTCCAGTTTTTTCATGGTTGATTTCTTTGGATCGTCCTGGCTAAGATAAACATAAAATATTTTTTCCATAACCTATATAAGACACTGTCAAAATATAAAAGTTGCCATTTTTCCACCTTTGTTATCCGGTTTAAATATTGTTCTTCGCATTATTAAGGCAATCAGGGCACACACAATCCGATGACAGTAATTTAATTGCTTTCAACTGGTTTCCGTTTAATTTTGTTCCCTTGCACCAGCATAGCAATCCGCCACAGTGGAATTCAGCAGAACATATGCCGCATTTTTTTATCACAAGGATATATATACCTGCGTTATTTTATTTTTACGCCATATTGCATTATCATATTGTTTTATGGCTATTTTCCAGATATAATGTATATCCATATAGTTTTTATGTTTTATACTATACGGTGGACAATAAATTTTGATGCATATATTTAAATATTATAAGATATAAAAAGGTTAAGTTTTTAATTTATTAATTTGTCATTAACAAAGTATTAATATAATAGAAAAATCAACTCGAATGGTAGAAAACTTCGATAAAGTTAAGGATATTATAGCCAGGACAAACAGGATTCCTGTGTGGTCTTTACCAACGGCTTTCCTTGGTATTATAGGATTGGGATATTTTTTCACATTCTATGATATATCTGATATAGGGCTTGCAATGCCTGCAATAGACCAGCAGTTCAACCTGCATGGATCTATAATACTGTTTATAGCCCTGTCTGTGGGGCTAATAGGTTACGCAATTGGTTCATACATGATAGGAAGCCTTGCCGATGTATTTGGCAGGTATAGATCAATGATTCTAACTATGGCACTCACAGCAATAGGGTCCCTGGGAGATGCATTGTCTTTTAATGTGCCTGAATTAACAATTTTCAGATTTATAACGGGAATAGGATTGGGTGCAGACCTGAACCTTGTATCCATTTATATCACAGAATTTGCACCGGCTGCAGTAAGGGGGAAAATAACTGTATTCACATTCCTGATTGGAATATTCGGACAGGCAGTGACCCCGTTTATAGGCTATTTCCTTGTACCTGCATTCACAACAGGATGGCGCTGGCTATTCGGAATAGGAGCAATAATAGCCTTCATTGCAGTATTTCTAAGGACAGAGTTGCCAGAATCTCCAAGATGGCTGGCAACAAAGGGGCATAATCTGGAAAAGGCGGAAAAGGTGCTGGAGATGATGGAAGCCACTGCTAAAAAGAAAATAGGCGAATTGCCGGAGCCACATCCAGAGAATATTGTTGTGGAAGAGCCAAAATTCCCAACACTATACCTGTTCAAGAAGCCGTACTCGAGCAGAATGGCTTTATTGATCTCTGTATGGTTTCTGTGGTATATAGGAAATTACGCATTCCTGGGAGATGCTGCATCATTGCTTGAGAGCATAGGGTTTTCGGTGGCTGCCGCCATTCTATACATTGCAATAGGTGCAATAATAGGATATCCCGTAGGTGCATTAATAATGCTTTATACTTCCGATAAATATGAGAGAAAACATGTTATATTCGCCGCAACAGTTGTATGGTTCCTTGGCATGCTATCTATGGCCACCAGAATAACAGACCTTCTGTATTTTGGCTCTTTCCTTGCAGCAATGGGGCTCGGGATGTACCTTCAGGTAGCTTATACATTTACCGCTGAAAATTACCCAACAAGGGCAAGAAGCTCTGGATTTGGAATAACCGATGGAATAGGGCATGGAGGGGGAGCTCTTGGAGCTATATTGCTTCCGATACTTGTAGCAACATATTCCTGGGCATTTGGCTTCACTTTCATTGGAATCACAGGCTTAGTTGCCGGGCTTCTTATATTGATCGGTGGAACAAAGGTTTCAAGGAGGAATCTTGAGGATATTTCAGAATAAGATTTATTTCTCGATATAATTTTTATATCATTATATTTGAAACTAATAATTTTTATGTATTTTATACGGAAATTATCAATAATACAATATTAATTTTCTAAATTTAAGAAGTTAATTGAATTATATGAATTTCATTCAATGAAAAGATTTATTAAACGATTTTTACTATAGAATAATGCATTATATTGTAATAACGGGAGGAGTTATTTCCGGATTAGGCAAAGGTACAATTACATCCGGTTTATCATATCTTTTAAAGAACAGCGGGTTCAAAGTTACCAATATAAAAATTGACCCATACCTCAATTATGACGCAGGAACAATGAATCCGTACCAGCATGGCGAAGTATTTGTCCTCAATGATGGGGGAGAAGTTGACCTTGACCTTGGAAATTATGAAAGATTCCTTGATACAAATCTTTCTTCGGGGAACAACATAACTACAGGAAAAATATATAAAGAGGTTATAGAAAAGGAAAGGCGTGGCGATTATCTTGGAAGTACGGTACAGATTATACCGCATATTACAAACGAGATAAAAAACCGCATAAGGAAGGCAGCTGATGGCTATGACATAACACTTATAGAGGTTGGTGGCACAGTAGGCGATATAGAATCTATGCCATTTCTTGAGGCATTGAGGCAGATGAAATCTGACAGGCACGATTCTGTAATTTTTGGCCATGTAACACTGGTGCCGGAATCCGGGCAGGAACAGAAAACAAAACCTACACAGCACAGTGTAAAAGAACTCAGGGCAATAGGTATCCAGCCTGATATACTATTCTGCAGGTCGCAGCATATCCTTAATGAAGATTCAATAAAGAAAATCTCCCTCTTTACAGACGTGGAGGAAAAAGGAATAATCAGCGTTTACGATGTATCCAACGTATACATGGTGCCAAAGGTGCTGGAAAACCAGGGTATCCTGGAATATACAAGGGAAATATTTGGCTTTGATGACCATACGCTGAATTATACACTTAACAAATTCACTGAAAACATTGAAAACCCTTCTTCTGAGGTGACTATAGGGCTTATAGGGAAATATGTGGATATGCAGGATGCCTATATAAGCCACAAAGAAGCATTTTCACACGTTACCGGAAACACAGGGATTAAGGTAAATATAAAATGGATTGATTCCGATGACCTTGTCAGAAGCAAGGAACAGCTGGAAGACATTGATGGCATATTAATTCCAGGGGGCTTCGGTTACCGTGGCGTTGAGGGAAAAATTATTGCTGCAAAATATGCCAGGGAAAACCACGTGCCATATCTGGGCATATGCCTTGGATTCCAGGCGGCAGTAATAGAACTTTCAAGGGATCTTATAGGGCTTGATAATGCAAATAGCACTGAATTTGAGCCCGATACAGTCAATCCTGTTATTGACATATTGCCGGAACAGAAAAATATAAAGGACCTCGGGGGGACTATGAGGCTGGGGGCCAAGCCAGTTATAATAAATAAAGGGACACTGGCATATGACCTGTATAAGTCTGAAAAGATAAGTGAGAGGCACAGGCATAGATTTGAGGTAAATCCGGCTTATATAAAACGCCTTGAAAATGCTGGTGCAGTTTTCTCAGGAACTGATGAAGAAGGTATAAGGATGGAGATTCTGGAGTTAAATGACAGGGATAACTATATAGCAACACAGTACCATGCAGAATTCCAATCCAGACCGTTAAATCCCTCAAAGGTACATTTATATTTTATAAAAAAATCACTGGAATACAGAAAAGAAAAAAGAGGTAAAATTTATGAAAGAAGTGCTGAATGATTTGGTAAAGAAATTGAACGATAAGATAGCTAGTGACCAGACGTATGCAAAGAAGCTGCAGAGCATAACAAAAAGCATTGACATAGTGTTCGATGATAAGGATTCCTATTATTTCAAAGTTGAAAACGGCCATATTACAGAGCCACAGGAAGGAAAGATAGATGCTGACATTACCGTAACAGTAAGTTCCGATGTTTTCAATAAGATCTTATCAAAAGAAATCAACGCTATGGATGCATATATGAAACAGCAAATAAAAATAAAATCATCGCTGATGGATAAGTTATTATTGAGCGACCTGCTTAAAGCATAAGATGATAGACCACAACCTTGATAAATATAATAAAATACTTGAAAATAAGGTAAGTGAGTGCTATCAAATTGCTGAAGAGGCACGTTCCCTTGGCAAGGATGTTTCAACGGAAGTTGAAATTCCACTTGCAAATGATATGGCGGAAAGGGTTGAAAAATTAATACAGATTGATGGGATAGCAGACGATATCAGGGAACTTAGCAAGACCATGTCAAGGGAAGAGGTCTCACTGGCCATATCCCGGAAGGTTGCAGAGAGATTAAAGGATGATAGGAGGCTGGCACTGGAAAAGTCTGTCCGTGTTGGCCTTGCAATACTTACTGAAGGAATTCTGGTTGCCCCCCTCGAGGGAATTAAAACTGTAGATATTGTTTCCAATGATGATGGGACTGAATATGTGGATATTGTTTATTCTGGGCCGATAAGGAGCGCCGGTGGCACTGCCCAGGCATTGAGTGTACTCATGGCAGATATTGTGCGCAGGGAGCTGAACATAGGAAGTTTTAAGGCCACTGATGAAGAGATAGAGCGTTATATTGAAGAGATACAGGCATACAACAGGTCAAAGCACCTGCAGTATCTTCCCACTCCAGAGGAAATACGCCTGGTAATAGGCAATTCACCGGTAATGATAGATGGTGAGGGCAGTGAGGAAGAAGAAATATCCGGGCACAGGGATATGAGGAGAATACCCACAAACCGTATACGTGGAGGAATGTGCCTTGTCCTCTGTGAAGGGCTTATCCAGAAATCCCGGAAAGTGCTGAAATACACAAGCCTTATGAAAATGGAAGAATGGAATATACTTGAAAACATAGGCAAAAACAAAAAGGAAGAAAAGGGAGACAATTCACAGAAATACCTCCGTGATATTATTGCTGGCAGGCCTGTTTTTGGATATCCAAACCGGCCTGGAGGGTTCAGGCTTAGATATGGTAGATCAAGGCTTTCAGGATTAGCTGCTGCTTCAATTAACCCTGTTTCAATGTATATTGTTGACGAATTCATAGCAATTGGTTCACAGATAAAGGTGGAGCTCCCTGGCAAAGCTGCAGCCATAACTCCCTGTGATACCATTGACGGCCCGACAGTGCTGTTAAAGAGTGGCGAACATAAAAAAATTAAGACCATAGAAGAGGCAATAGCAGTAAAGGAAGAAGTAGCTGAAATAACCGATCTGGGAGAAATACTGATTGCCTATGGAGATTTTCTGGAAAATAACAAAAACCTGGTTACATCCCCTTTTACAGTGGAATGGTGGTCATACTACCTTAAAGGCGATTTACAGAAATATATGGAAAAAAAGCCTGATCAGTTTGAAGCCATTGAAATATCGAAAAAATATGGAATACCATTGTACCCTGAATATGATTATTACTGGCATGACATAACAGAGGACGAATTAAATTCACTTATATCTGTGCTTGAAAGGTCAAGGTTGCATGATGGCAATCTCTATATTGATACCGATGCACAGGATATACTTATTAAGCTTGGAATTGAATTTAAACAGATTTCCGGTTCGCTTGAAATCGCTGAGTACTACCCTCTACTTGTATGCACTGGATTTTCCATTGAAAATAACATACCGGTTAAAACCGGATCATACAGTTCACACAACGTTCTTGAAGCTGTGAACCAGCTATCTGGAATAACCATAAAAGCCAGGTCGCCTATCCGTGTCGGGGCAAGGCTTGGAAGGCCGGAAAAAGCAGGGGACAGAAAAATGAAGCCAAAAGTCCATTCATTATTCCCGATCCTCAATTATGGCGACAACAGGCGTTCAATATTGAATGCTGCAAAGAACAAAAGTGAATATTCAATAGAATTAAATGAGAGGATATGCAAAAACTGCGGAAATGAAACGCCATTGACGGTCTGTGAAAACTGTGGTTCGGTTACATATAACCAGAAACGTTTAAAGAAAATGAATATAGATTTGAGCATGGTGCTTGAAAGAGCGGAATCCAGGCTTAACATAAAGCCCGATCAGGTAAAGGACCTGAAAGGGGTCAAGAAATTAATGTCCAGAAACTGTGCTGTTGAACCTATGGAAAAGGGAATTTTACGATCAATACATGATATAAGCATAAACAAGGATGGAACATGCAGATACGATATGTCTGATATTCCAATAACACATTTCAAAAAAAGTGAACTTAACCTTACGTCTGAGCAATTAATAGAACTCGGGTACCCTGACCGGGAGTTAAATGAAATATATCCACAGGATATTATAATACCGGAAGATTCGGCAAAGTATTTGCTGAATGTTGCAAATTTTGTTGATGACATGCTTGTCAGGTATTACAATCTGCAGCCATATTACTCATGCCATAGCATAGATGACCTCATAGGCGAACTGGTTATAGGACTGGCACCACATACGTCCGGCGGCATTGTATCCAGAATAATAGGATTTTCAAAGGTTAGCGGTTGCTATGCCCATCCATTTTACCATGCTGCAAAGAGAAGGAACTGTGATGGCGATGAAGACAGCATTATGCTACTGCTTGAAGGGCTTCTTGACTTTTCAAGGGATTTTCTTCCCTCAACTACCGGCGGATTGATGGATGCGCCACTTGTACTCAGTGCATTCCTGGATCCGGAAGAGGTGGACAAGGAAGCAATGAACGTTGATACACTCTGGAAATATCCACTTGAATTTTATGAAGCTACTGAACAGGGTTTGCCACCGTCAAAGATTGAGTCCATAATGCTCACAATGAAATCAAAGATTCAAACACAGGGAATATACACAGATTCAGGGTTCTCATTTGATACAGCTAACCTTAATGCGGGAGTGCTTATGTCTGCATATAAATCCATAGATTCGATGCAGGAAAAAATTGAAAAACAGCTGGGGTTGGCAACCAAACTATTATCGGTTGATGAAAATGACGTGGCTGCAAGGGTAATATCATCCCATTTCCTGCCCGATATGTTTGGGAACATGAGGAGCTTCTTCACACAGGAATTCAGGTGCACCAAATGCAACACAAAATTCCGCCGTGTGCCCCTTTCAGGAAAATGCCTTAAGTGCGGTTCTGACAACATAATACTGACAATACACCACGGAAGCATTATAAAATACCTGAAAGAGACAGAAAAGGTTATGGACGAGTATAATTTGCCCATATACCTCCAGTACCAGATCAGGAGGCTCATAGATTCCATTGATAACACATTTGATGTTGCTGAACCTGTTAAGGTTGAAGAAACTACACTGGAATCATTTAAATAAATACAAGCAATAGAGAGCTATGATAGGGTCATTATTTGTTACAGGCCCGGCTGGGACTGGAAAATCAACATTCTGCGGTGCATATAAGGATTGGCTGGTGCAGAATGACTACGATGCAATAATAGTTAATCTTGATCCGGGTGCAGAATATTTGCCATATGAGCCGGATATAGACATCAGGGAATTTATATCCCTGAGTGAGGTTATGTCTGCCTATTCACTGGGGCCAAATGGGGCGCAGGTAGTTGCTGCTGACCTTTTGCTGGACAATGTTGATAAGATAAAGTCAAAATTAGAGTTATATGACGATTATTATGTTATTTTTGACACGCCCGGGCAGATAGAGCTTTTCACATTCAGGCCGGGAAGCCCGTTGCTTGTAAAATCACTTGCAGGGGAGAAAGCCATGATAGCCTTCATAGCGGATTCTATGGTTTCACAGACACCGTCTGGATTCATATCTGAAAAGATGCTTTTTGGTTCCGTGTATTCACGGTTTTTTGTTCCCATGATGTTTGTGCTTAACAAAATAGATTTAATAGGCGAAGACAGGGTAAAGGAAATAACTGCCTGGGAGGAAAACCCGGATCTGCTATATGACAGTTTCAGGGATGAAAATACAGACAGTGTAAAGGATTATTTTTTGAATGTAATAACCGCCCTGAAGGATTCAGATATAATAAACAAAATTGTTCCTGTGTCCTCAAAGGATTCATTCGGTTTTGAAGATATTTATACAGGCATGTCTGATTTCTTCCAGGGAGGCGAGGATACAGACACAATGTACAAAGACGATTAAAAGTATTATTAATAAACCTTTTTTGTATGTGGTGATAAATGAAGTTCAGGGATATAGCCGAGTTTATAAAACTGGAACATACGCTTTTCGATCTGCCATTTATTTATGCAGGCGCCATAATAGCTTCCGGAGGCAGCTATAATTTTGTTAAATATATAATAATATTCATCACAGCTACAAGTGCGAGGGGTGCTGGCATGTCCATTAACAGGATAATGGGGCTGAAATATGATAAAACCAACCCAAGAAAGAAAAACTGGGCACTGGTAACGGGCAAAATGAAAAAAATTGATGCCTATGCGTTGACATTGCTGTTAATAGCAATATTCGAGGTTTCAACATACTTTTTGAACAGGGTTGTCCTTGCACTTTCACCTGTTGTAATACTATTCTTCATTGCAGACCCGCTTATGAAGAGAGTAACATCATGGCGCCACCTCTTCATGGGCTTAACTATTGGCCTGGGCGTCCTCGGCGGTTTCCTTGCAATTTCACCGGTTGCACCGCCATTAATAATATACCTTGTTGTCCTAATATCAACGTTCTGGATTGCTGGGTTTGATATAATATACACAATTCCTGATATAGATTATGACAGGGCAAATAACCTGAAAACCCTGAATGTCAAATATGGCTTGAAGAATGGCATGATAATATCATCACTTTTCCACATATTTACAATAGCCCTTTTTATTTTCATAGCATTCATAGTCAAAAATATTTACTATGATATTTTGCTGGTGCCTATTGTAGCATTGATAATATACCAGCACATAGTTGTAAATCCATCAAATTTAAAAACAATAAGGGTATCGTTCTTCAACGCAAATTCATTTATTGGAATTATATTCCTTGCCGGAATGATAATTTCATTTTATAGATAAATTTAGAGTACTATTCTCACATCGACAGCAAATGCACCCTTTTCGTTGACAATAAGCGGGTTTATGTCCATTTCCTTTATATCAAGGTCAATAAGCATGTTGGATAGTTTAGATATGGCCCTCACGGTGCCATTTATATCATAATCCCTGTTTCTTGATGTTAGCATGCCCAGTACTTTGCTGTCCTTCATCATCTGGTATGCTTCATCCTCCGATACAGGGCAAATTCCATAGCTAAGGCTTTTTATTACCTCCATATAGATTCCACCTATTCCAACCACTATTGCAGGCCCGAATACAGGGTCTTTTATTCCACCAACGAATATTTCAGCTCCGGATATCTGTGCCTGCATGATTGTCCTCGGGTAATTCAATTCGGTAAATGAGCTTTCAACTGTATCCTTTTCAACGTTCATTATAACCCCTTTTACATCTGTTTTATGTACAGGCGTATCAGGAGATATTTTCATAACAAGAGGGTATCCAACAGCTGTTGATTTTTCCACAGCTTCCTTTGCATTTTCAGCAATAGCATATGCAGGAGTCCGTATTCCATATATTTCCATTAGCTGCATTGCTTCGAAATCCTTTATGTAATTTTTTCCCTTTACAAGTTCCCTTGCCTGGTTAATGGGTTCAGCTGTACGGATTTTTTTTACCGGATTTGGGCGTTCAACCATATACTTGATAGATCTCACCGCATCCTCAGGGAAGATGAAAGCAGGTATGGAAACAGAGTCCAGCAGTTTAGATGCTGCATTCTGGTCAAGCCCCATTGTTACCCCTATCACACCCTTTCCACGATAATTTACCATTGCTTTTGCAACATCTGAACATGAAACCATGGGAAGTGACTGGACTATGACTATTTTTGTGCAGTCGAGGTCTTTTATTATTCCCAGTGCCTTATTGTACCTGTCATAGTTGGCATCACCTGATAAATCTATAGGATTCCTCGGTGTGCTCTGTTCCGGCATTACACTGAGCAAATCATGTTTTACCCTTTCAGGCAATTCTATTTCATTAAGCCCCTCCTTATCTATGGCATCTGTTGTCAAAACACCGTGCCCTCCGGAATTTGTAATAATAAGTATATCACTGGAAACAGGTTCTGATGACAGTACGATTTTCGCCAGGTTAAGCATATCTTCTATGTTATCCACAAATATTCCGCCTACTGTCCTTACAGCTGCGCGGAATATATCCATTGAACCGGCAACGCTTCCTGTGTGTGTCTTTACCGCGGCTGCACCGGTTTTGCCCATTCCTCCCTTTAGAAATATTATGGGTTTGCGCCTTATGACATCGGGCAAGGTTGTTAAGAACTTCTGGCCGGATGAAACACCTTCCACATATGAGAAAATTGCCCTTGTTTCCACATCGGTTGATAGGAATTGAAAAGCATCGGTTTCATCCACGTCTGCCTGGTTTCCAAGGCTGATGAAATAACTTATGCCCACATTGGATTCCTGGGCCCAGTTTAACATATAAACACCGAGTCCACCGCTCTGTGCAACCAGTGCAGCTTTTCCCTTTTTAACATCGGCAAATGCAAATGTTGCATTGACATCCGGTGTTATGAGCCCTATTGTATTCGGGCCAAGAACCCTTATTCCGCTCTCCCTCGCTATTGCCATTATCTGATCTTCAAGTTCTGCTCCATGCTGGTCAGTTTCCTTGAATCCAGCGGTTATAATTATTGCTGCCCCTGCCTTTATTGTAGCTGCATCTTTCATTACTCCGGGTACTGCATCCCTTGGTACCACTATAACTACAAGATCAACACTTTCCTTTATATCTATAAGGCTTTTATACGCCGTTAATCCATCAATGCTGGCAGTTTTATTGTTCACCGGATAAACCTTTCCCGAAAATGATGATGTTATATTCCTTAATATGATATTTCCAACCTTCAGGCTGTCAGATGAAGCACCGACAACAGCTATACTTTTTGGTTTAAATAATTGTTCAAGCATAAACTATTATATTCAATATACTTAAAACAGTTTCTAATTGCCGGTATATAATCATACCGGATAATACTGTTCCAGATCCCTCGTGTCGGTAACATCCACGAACTGGCTTATCATTTCCAGACTCTGGAAGTACAATCTTTCAGAATATGTGGATGTAATATCAGATACAACTATAGTATTGTACTCCCTGATATTTGCGTTAGCTGAACTTATGAATATATCAGTATCGGTGAAGAATCCTCCGAGAAAGATTGATCTCCTTCCGGTTTTGCTTATTTCTTCTTCCAGGCTACTCCTGTAGAATATATCTTCCTTCCATGTTTTTACTGTATTATTTACCTTTATTTTTTTATTAAATTCCTCGATAAAACCTTTATCGTAATCCGATGGGGGCGCCATATTTTTCATCCTGTTTTCCTCCTTGCGGGTCCGGAGTTTAAGAAGTTCTGGATTTTCCACAGTGTAATCCAATTCCCTTTCTGTGAATATAACTGGAACTCTATATTTATCGATGAAATTGTTAATGTAATCCATTCCCATTAAAAACTCCATCTTGCTGAAGCAATTCCGGAAAAACTCTGTATTGTAGTTGACAAGTACTATAATGGAATCATCGGGTTTAATCATGATTCAGTATAAATGATGCATATTAGTATTTTGTTTTAAAAAGTTATATATAAAATTCCATAATACAGTTTACGCGGAGATTGCCGAGCTAGGAAAAGGCGATGGATTTAGGGTCCATTTCCGCAGGGATTCGTGGGTTCAAATCCCACTCTCCGCATTATTGTTTTATTTCCATGCTGTTACTTAAAGAGCCATACCGGTTTTAACCGCCTGGTCATGAAAAGCTACATCAGACACCTTAAATATTTATTGAGCATATTTAACCATGGATAAATATAGCAATACAAAAGAATTCTTTTCCAAAAATTCTGAAAATTATGCTAAAAGCCAGTCCCATGCAAAGGACAGAGATCTGGATATCCTTATGGAAATGCTATCTCCACAGGCAGGCATGATAGGGCTTGATGCCGCTACAGGGTCAGGGTTTACAGCCATAAGATTGGCAAAGAAAATAGGGAAGGTTTACGCCCTTGATATGGTTGACAATATGCTACTTGAAACTGCAAAACTGGCTGAAGAAAACGGGTTGCATAATGTATTCCCTGTAAAAGGCTATGTAGACTCCATGCCCTTTGAAAATGAAAAATTTGATATTGTAACATGCAGAAGGGCTGCACACCATTTCGATGATAAGGATGAATTTGCATCTGAGGCTTTTAGAGTTTTAAAGGCAAATGGAATGATAGGCATAGACGATATGACCGTCCCTGATAGCATAATCAATGACCTGAATGAAGTTGAGAGAATAAGAGATCATTCCCACATGTATGCAGCATCCACAGACGGATGGATTCGCATTCTTTCCCGGGCTGGATTTACCGGTTTAAAATATAAGGTATACAGCAGGAGGGTATCCTTTGAACAATGGCTTTACCCTGTTGAAATTAATTCCCCTGAAGGAAAAAAATCTCTAGAGTATTTCCAAAATGCACGTGATGAATTTCTATCCAGTATACAATGGGATGGAAAATCGTTTCAAAAATCATGGGTGGTAATAACAGGAGTAAAAGAGATACAATGACATGGAACAATTGTTATTTTTAAATGATAATGTTTATAAGTGTTTAATGTAATATACATTTTATCCAGTATGCAATTTAATGTGGAAGGAGTGAAATCGTGTGAATGTCAAGGTTAAGATGAAAAATGAAGGTTGTTCCCTTAGCGGGTTATATTCTGAGTATAATATTAATTCAAGGGTCATCAAAAAGGAGATACATGAAGGCCTTCTTTATGAAATTGCAGAAATCTATTATCACAATGGGAATCTTGACAAAATTTTGATATCGTTAAAATCCAGCCAGGGAGTAAAAGGTGTAGAAACCCTATTTGACAATGGAAATATACTCATAATAAAATTAACGACAGCCGAATGCCCTGTGCTTGGAATTTTGAAAAATTATTCAGAAAGTGGAAAATCCGTTTATAAGCAGGAAGAGAAAATAGAAGAGGGAAACAATATCTGGAACATGCATATAGCCAGCATGGAACTGGTAAGGGAACTTTCAGAAAAGTTGAAAGAGAAAACAGGAAGTGATGTGTTTGTTAATATTTACAAAAAATCCAGTGTAGATAAAAAATCCCTCTTTGTTGTAAAAGAAGCATATGACCTTGGATTTTTTGATGTGCCAAAGCGCATTAACCTGCTTGAGCTCTCTGCTATATTGAATATCCCGCCAACAACTCTGGATTTAATTATACGCAAATCATTAAAATATTTTCTTGATACTGAACTTGTTTCAAAGGATAAATCACAAATTTATAATGAATAGAAGTCCCTATGGAAAAGTACAGTGTGCTTATACTGGGTGGAGGCTACGGGGGAATTAATGCATATTATGGAATCAGGGACAAAAGCCACGTAGCAATAATTGATTCAAAACGTAATTCCGTGTACCATGGCAAATCCAGGGACATAGGAATGAATATTCCGGCATCCATAATGGAAAGTATAAAGAAAGTGGATATTGAGGAGCCCTATGTGCAGACGGACAGGCATGAATATTATCCTGAGAAGCTTGTGATTTCAACTGGATGCAACAGGGAAAGTCAGATTGAATTTATGTCAAAAAGCCATCTGTACAACAATATGTACCTTGGCTCAAAAAATGAATATGATGATTATATATTAATACAGTATATTTTAAAGTTGAATAAAGCTGGTATCCATGCAGGTTACAGTGGCAATTTTTTATCATTCCTGGGGAAAGAAGTAAAAATAAAGGTCAGGAAATTTTTAGCTCTTTCAGGCGTTCCGTTATCTCCGGATGCAGATTTTTTGTTGCCTGAATGCAGCCCTAATATATTTGGAAATTATATAAATGTGGATAAAAACTTAATGGTGAACGAAAATACATACGCTATAGGCGATGCACTTGACTGGAATGCAAAGTGTGGTGAGCTCTCAATGAGGCAGGGTGCTTTTGCAGGCAGGCATATGAGTGGAAAGGTCCATGATTTTAAACCAGTATTTATTACAATTCTGGATAATTTGAAAGGAACAGGCATAAGAATTAAAAGCACAGAGCCGTGGAATTCCGGAATAGCTTCTGCACACATCGGAAGGGAATATTCACTCATGGCCGGATTTTTAATGCATTATTACGGATTCAGGAATGGCAATATGGGTTTCCTACAGTATTTCTAGAATACAGCCATAATTAGAATTTAAATAGCTTTTAATAATATTTATTAATATTTCTTTAATATAGCCAGATGTGGGATCCTGGTGGAGCTAAGGATAAAAAGGGAAAACTTTACATAATATTGAGGTTCCTTAGGATGGAACAGACTTTCTTCAGCCTTCCCATGGCATACCTGGGAGCTTTCCTTGCTGTAAGGAAAATACCAGCAATCAGGATTCTTATATTAATTTTCTTCGCCCTGTTTTTTGTCAGGATAGCAGGAATGACAAATGATAACCTTGCGGACCGGTTCATTGATGCTAAAAATCCAAGGACCATGACAAGGCCACTGGTAACTGGCGTGATAACCGTGAAAAATGCCTATGCACTGATAGCAATTGGCCTTGCAGGTTATTTTATTTCTACTTACTTTATCAATATTTTAGCCTTTTCCATCTCGCCCCTGGGTGCACTGGTAATCATGACATACCCGTACATGAAAAGGCATACTGCATTTGCCAACTACCAGATAGCCTCAATACAGGGTTTATCCGTAATGGCAGGGGCTATAGCAGCTGTGGGATTGCATTCACCTGTTTACATAATTTACCATATGCCATGGTTTTTCGTATTCGCCACCATATTCTGGGCCCTCGGCTTTGATCTTTATAACCATATACCGGATATAAAATATGACAGGGAAAATAAATTGCATAGCTTCGCCACACTGCTAGGCGACAGGGCACTGCAATTTGCAGGGTTGAACCAGATATTGTCTGTCTCACTGGCTTTTGCCGGAGATATTGTTTACAGGCTTGGTATCCTGTCATATGCAACAACCACACTGCATGGTGCAATAATGCTTTCTGCTTTTATACTGGCATACAGGGGTAATTTTGGAAAGGCATTTTATTATAATATATATGCTTCGGTAGTTCTCGCCCTTGGAATTATAATAGATGTGGCCCTGGGTTTGCCGGCAATTTAAAAAAATTAATTATGCCTTATACAATATAAGTTTATGTATGAAAATGAAAAAAAAGTTTCTGCCATGGAGGCATTGAAGCATGTACATAGCAATATGAAACTCGGGCTAGGAACCGGGTCAACAACAAAATACTTTCTTGATGGGCTCGGGGAACTTGTTAAATCTGGAAAAATCACAGGTATTACCGGTGTCCCAACATCATTGAGGACTGCTGACCTGGCTAAATCCTATGGCATAAAAATAGAAAACAACCTTGAAGGGATAGAAATAGATTTTGATGGTGCAGATGAATTTGATGGAAGTGGCAACTTAATAAAGGGTGGTGGAGGTGCACTTGTAAGGGAAAAAATTGTTGCTTATAACAGTAAAGAAGTTTACATAATGGCTGACCATTCAAAGTTTTCAGAAAAACTGCATAGTTTTCCATTGCCTGTTGAGGTTTTGCCCTTTATGGAGGATGTGACAAAGAAGAATATTGAAAAAACAGGTTGCAAAGCTACTTTCAGGGATGGAAAAAATTTTAAGAGCGACAACGGCAACTATATACTGGACTGCAGGTTCGATTTTACGGATGTTGCACTGGAAAAAAAGATAAAGATGATTCCCGGAGTTGTTGAAGTAGGCATCTTCAGTGGGATTACAACAAAGGTATTCATAGGCGAAAATGAGAAATGCAGGGTTATGGACTTCCAGAAATCATAATGTTGTTTCATTCTGCATAGATAGAACCATATCCATTGCAAGTTCCGCTATATCTGTTGAGTACAGAGCAATCCTTGATATTTCCTCCGAGGAAAATGATATGGTCGCTATATCTGATGATTTCCCGAGGTCCAGCAATTCCTTCTTCTGGTCCATTATGGTTTTTTTGAATGATATGATATCATTGAGCCCGTTATATTTCTTGGAATAAAAGAGTGCCATTGACTTCTTATACAGGTCAAGTGAAAATGATAGGTTTTCAACTACCTTCTTATACGGTATATCAGTATCATTCCTCTCCAGCCATATTTTGCATATATTTACTGTATGGTCTGCCATTCTCTCAAGTATCCGGGATATAATCAGGTAATATATGCTATTGGGGTCTTCGCAACTTTTGCCTTTTACTTCACGGTAAATGTACCACTGGAAACGATCAATTTCATCGTCTCTTTCAATTACATTTTTTAACAGGTCATTGTCCATGTCATTAATCCCTTTTATCGTGTCGTAAATCATTGATTCAACATTAAGTGACATACGCTTTATAGAATTATAAATCGGGTAGGAATTTGAATTTAATACATTTTGCAGAACAATTTTTTTGGAATTTTCCTCAAATATTTCTATGCCTATAACCAGTTTTGAAAATTTCTTTATGGCTTCCCTTGTTTCATCACTGATATAGTATGAGCTTGTTATGGCCAGTGTATCGTAACCGGAAATGTAAAGAGATATCAATGCCCGTTCGATGCTTTTTGAATCCATCTTTGAATTCAGGATTAAATGTTTTTCTATCTCTGTTTTTACACCAACATCTCCGTAAAGAATAAGCCGGTTCTGTGATTCTTCAATTTTTATCTCACTGCTCCTCTGAAGATTGTTATTTTTTACCCATTTTGAAGGCAGAGAAACTATATATGTTGAACCTCCTGTTAACTGGATCTTTCTTATTGATTGCATGTATATATATCTGAAATAACTATATATAAATATCTATTAAATTTAAAACTATATAATTTATTTTCCAGCAAGGTTTTTCTTGCTGAAGAAATATGCTGCTACTATCCCTGCTATGTACATTACACCTATAGATGCTATATATTTATCTGCCAGTGCAAAAACATAAAACTCATAGAAAGTTAATCTCGGCACATTCACAGGGCCTGCACTTGTTATTGTCAGAGTTTTGTTAATTGTATAATTAGTGTCGTAAAGCCCCGATGGCAGCTTAGTATCGTAGTACATTGTTGTAATATTGCCATTTTTCGTATGGTTTAAATTGGAATAATGTACAGTTTTATTATATATTCCACTGGAATATATGTACAGGTATGAATTATTCAAAGATCCTGTGTAATTTGTGGTGATCGTAATATTGTAGTTATGATCTACACCTGAGAATGGCGTTATAGATGTCTTTAAGGAAGTCCCGTTTATATCACTGGTAGTTACGCCGTTTAGATCATAAACGTAGGTAGAGTATATGCCGGCAGATATCATAAGTACAACAAGTAAGATTACTATGCCCCCGAATAGCCTTGGCTTGAATCTGTACATGCCAAAGAAATGCATCAACAGGAAAATTACAACGGGAATTGAAAAAATAAGCAGAATTAGAAAAGCGTAAAACAAGGATATTGTGAATATCATAAGGGAATAAAGTATTGATATTAATGGTATGAATATTCTATTGTGATCTGTTAGGAATTTTCTTGCCTGCATTATTTTTTTGTAGTGTGTTATAATATAAATATTTTCCATCATTTTTCCACTGTGCATCTATAATGTGGATGAAGCATGCCTCTTAACTATGCAGAAGACTGATATTATCAAAAAAAATCCGGAATATGCCGGTATCGCCAGGCAGAACACAGATAAATTTATATTGCTACAGAAATTTCACCTGATCGGATTGTAATATTGCATAATATCTGGAAAACATAACAGTGTGTAATAATATAAATATCATATTAATATCATTTATTGTGTACGACGTAATTGTTTCAGGAGCAGGACCTTCCGGTTCATATCTTTCATACCTGCTTTCCAGAAATGGGTATAAAGTTCTGCAGCTTGAGGAACACAGGGAAGTTGGCAAACCCGTTGAATGCACGGGGCTTGTATCTGAAAGGGTATTTAAATATGTCAATTCACGGTCAATGGTAAATGAGGTCCACGGAGCAAACGTTTTTTTCCCGAATGGCAAGAGCATACACATATCGAAGGGAGAGAAAACAATAGTTATGTACAGGGATGACTTTGACAAGGATGTTTCTGCAATGGCTATAGGTGCAGGGGCAGACACAAGGATAAATGCAAGGGTGCTTGATGCCAAGGTTAACGATTCATACGGAGAGGTAAAATACAGGGAGAATGGTGAAATTAAGTATGCCAGGGCCAATATAATAGTTGGTGCTGATGGTGCAAACAGCAGGATAAGACTTTCACTCAATTACGAAAGGCCAAAAAAAATAATTTCAACTTACCAGGTTGATTCCTCTTTCCACCTCGATGACCAGGACGATGTAAATGTTTTCATCGGTTCCGAGAATAGCAAGGGGTTTTTTGGATGGGCAGTCCCGTCAGGAGAAATTACAAGGATAGGCGTGGGAGTTGACCATGTGACAGCCATAAAGTATTTCAGGAATATCAATGTAAAATTCAACAGATCCCAGATACTTGGAATAAATGCCGGGCCAATACCCATCAATTATCTAAGCAAAACCTATGGAAACAGGTCATTGCTTCTGGGCGATGCTGCAGGAATAGTTAAGCCATTATCTGGTGGTGGCATATATACAGGAATAATTTCGGCTAAAAACGCATATACTGCAATAGATCAGAGTTTCAATAGAAACAATTTCTCGGAAGATGCATTAAAGGCTTATCAGAAACTCTGGAAGCGTGAAATTGGCAGGGAACTTTTTATAGATGCAAAAATTCAACAATACTTTTCAAAGATAAGCACAAACGATACCCTGCTGAATAAAATATATGATACTATTAACAGGGAAGATATTATACGCAGGATAAATTCCCTGGGTGACATAGATTATCCAGCGAAAGTTGTGTTTTCAATACTTATGAGAAAACCACAGCTGATAAAATATTTCCTGTTCGGCGGATGATAGGCTTTTAGCAAATAGTATTAGAAAACATTGAATTTCCGTATAATTTATAGTTAATAGTCGCCCGCATAAAAAATATATGGCTAAATTAATTAGGCATGAAATATTAAAGTAAAAATGCAGGGCAAAGTGCTATATTTTATGCTTCTAATCTCTGTTGTGGTGATCTGGGGTGCAACATTTCCGATAATGAAACTTTCACTTCAGTATATAAGCCCTGTGATGCTTCTGTCTTTCAGGTTTATCCTTTCAGCTGCACTCATGCTGCCCATAGTGTTTAAAAATAAAATGTTAATTGAAAGAAAGAACGTAATACTTGGAATTGTGGGCGGCATATTGCTTTTTCTGGCATATTATACACAGACAGTTGGCCTTGAATACACAACATCATCCCAATCAGGGCTTATCACAGGCATGTATGTCGTTTTGCTGCCAATCATATCGCTATTATACCTTAAAATCAAATTAAACAAAGTAGATGTTATCGCTGTTAGTATTGGCTTCATAGGGCTTATACTCATGTCATCGCTAAAATTCAGTTCAGCATATACCTTCGGAGACATACTTACCTTCTTCTGTGCCATTTTTTATGGGCTGCAGACCGCATATGTATTTAAATATACAAAATACCTTGACAGCATGGTTTTCACATTTTACCAGTTATTGATGGTTGGAGTTTTATCATCAATATTTGTTCCGTTTAGCTGGGAACCTTCCGGGCTTTTGAAACCCATAGTCATTTTTACAATAGTATTTACTGCCCTCTTCGCCAGTTTCTTTGCCATATTAATAAATACGAGAGTCCTGCAATACATAGAACCAACTGCAGCAGGAGTAATATATGTTGGGGAACCTGTATTTGCAGTTATATCATCCATACTGATCCTCAAAGAAATTCCAACTATGGATATAATACTTGGTGGCATTATCATAGTGGTGGCAATGCTGATTGAAACATTGCATAAATACGTAGAAACAAAGAATTCTATAAATATTCCACAATAGCCTATATATTACTATATAATTTATATGGAAAATATTTATTCATGTAGTGACTATATTTCTATGAGAATATGGATAATAAAAATGAAGGTAATATAAGTGCAATAAACCAGGCACTGGATAATGCCACAGGAAAGTTCCACTTCAGAACTTTTCTGACAGCAGGGATGGGATTTTTCACAGATGCCTATGATTTGTTTATTATAGGAACGGTGCTCGCAATACTTCCAATGATTGGATGGCACCTTACAAAAACAGAAATAGCCCTTATAGGGTCTGTGTCACTGATAGCTGCTGTACTTGGTGCGCTGGCATTTGGCAGATTGCTCGATTATCTTGGCAGAAAGGCTATTTATGGCCTGGAACTGGTATTGCTTGTAATTGGTGCTTTAGGAAGTGCATTCCTATCGTTTAAAAACCCCTACGCTTTAATGGCATGGAGATTTTTGCTGGGAGTAGGCATTGGCGGTGATTATGCAACATCTTCTGTTATAATGGCAGAATATTCCAATATGAAAACAAGGGGAAAATATGTTGGAATGGTATTTTCAATGCAAAGCATAGGTTTAGTAGTTTCTTCATTGCTTGCCCTTACATTTTTACTGAGCACGAAGATTATTCCACTGGCAGACGCCTGGAAAATAATGCTTTCAGTAGGAGCCATCCCCGCTGCAATAGTAATTTACTACAGAAGAAAAATGCCTGAACCACCGAGATATACTGTTGCAAAAGGGCGTGCTGCGGAGGCTTCAAAGAATCTTAAATCCTATACCGGAATAGATGTAGCTGTCTCTAAAAATAAAGAGGAGGTAAATGCTCCATGGTATACCCTCTTTAAGGATAGAAAATTCCTTATTACATTAATAGGGACAGCAGGAGCATGGTTCTTAATGGACTGGGCATTTTACGGAAACTCCATAATGGCAAGCAGAATTTTCGCAACCATAATAACACAGACCGGATTGTCTGGCTTAATAAGATCTACGGAATACTCCGCCATAGTGTTCATTGGATTTGCCCTGCCAGGGTACTGGCTGGCAACATTTACACTGGATAAACTTGGAAGAAAGCCGATACAGATAACGGGCTTCATAATGCTCGCGGTAACATACGGAATACTTGCATTATTTCCTATACTGGATACCCCTTCATTTGTGGTGGAGTTCATTGCAGTGTATGGTATTAGCTATTTCTTCATGATGTTCGGGCCAAATGTTACAACATTTGTCTTCCCATCAGAGGTGTTCCCTGTAACAACAAGAGGGTTTGGTACAGGCATATCTGCGGCTGGAGGAAAAACCGGAGCTTTTATAGGCACATTTGTTGATGTGTTTATAATAGCCGCTGGGCTTTCATCACTCATGACTGTACTTGCAATATTTTCAGTATTAGGCGTTATAGTAACAATACTGTGCCTGCCAGAACCGAAGGGAAGGGCAATGGAAGAGATTTCCAGGGAAAAGGAATATACTAAAACTATAAATTAAATATATATTTTAATTTGAATATTCATGATATTTAATTTTTAACGCCTCAAAAATTTCAACACATATTTTATTTATTAATACAGCGAGTTTTGATTGCCCTAATCCGGAAGCGGGCAGGGATAATTTATAAACCTAATATTTTAGGGATGATACTTATAAGGGCATAACAACTCATCTGGTATGCCTGATCCTATAGCCTTGAAAAAGAAGGGGGCAGGATTGCCAGTACAGCATCCGCCACGCATAGTATACATTGGAATATTGCTTTCCGCACTTTCGCTTGCGGCCGGGTTTTTAACTGGCATTGCTGCACTGGCGGTAAATAATGGTTATCCATCGATTATACCGCTGGCAAATGGAATTACTTTCCATCCTGATTTGATGGTATTTGGAGCAGTGGGCGGGCTGCTGATTTCAGAAAAACTTGAACTTATGGAAAAGTTTCCACTCATAAGAAACATTCCAATTTCCAGGCCAATCGTAGCTTTTCTTTTCGGTGGAGTTTTTATATTGTCCTTAGGAATTTTATCCAGTTATGCAGTAGCAAGATATGCAGGGCTTCTGCTGGTGGTTGCAGCATCTCTCCTCTTTTTGCTGTTTATGTCAAGCAATGTAAATCATGGCGATAAACGGATAAAGCTGGTGTTCGCTGCGGCTATTGCCTCCATGTCTCTGGCTGCCATAGGAAACATGAACTCCCTGCTATACAGTGATGTGAAGCTTACCTTTCTTGCCCTGCTGTTCCCTATTCTTTATATTCTCGCAGAGAGGATGGAACTTGGATTTGTACGGGGAATGGGTGCCCGTATAATGGCACTGCAGGCATACATAGCATGGTTTGCAGTCGGCATGGCATTTGTTTCAGTTGAGGTTCCGGACAAATTTATCAGCCGCTTCGCCATGGTTCTTTCTATCATTCTTGTAGCTATACTAACCGGTATTTCTATCAAATTTGACCCTGCTTTCAGAAAAATAAAGAGAAATGGCAGATTCCAGCATTTCATGCGTGCCGGGATACAGATTTCATTTTTCTGGCTTGCACTTGGCCTCATCCTTTTCATGTTGCAGGCAATCATCGGGCATGGTTATCTTGACCCTGCCACACATTCCATAGCCATTGGCTTCATCGGAAGCTTTATTGTGGCACACAGCCCGGTAATATTTCCGCTAACATTCAAGAAAAAAGCAATTCAGGAAAATGTTACATTCCTCCCCCTGATTATGATAACCATTGCAAATGTATCACGGGTTTTTGGCGATTTAGCTATACCCTACACTTCATTGGGTGAAACATTTTCCTATGTCTCTGGCTACCTGCTCCTGTTTGCAATTCTTTTATTTGTTTATAATATCAAAAAAATTATGGTTAGCCCTGACTGAGCCGGGATGCGCGCAGTGTGCATAAACCATAATAATTTATTTCTGAATTTCACCCTAAAAATACAGGGATTTTGTTATTATGGCATCATTTAATTGGGGAATATGGGAAATATAAAAAATAATTACATAGAAATTGATATCAGGAATATAGCTCCAGGTGAGAGGCGTAGCAAAATTTTTGAACGGTTCCTTGCACTAGGGCAGGGGCAGGAACTGCATGTTATTGCAGACCATGATCCGGTACACCTTCTGGGAAGCATGAAAAGCCATAAATTGCCTGTAGATGTGGCAGCTTACAGGACATTAACAGATAAAGATGGTACATTCACAGGAATTTTTAAAAAACTTGAACATGAAAATGTCAATGAAAACTTTCTGGCAACAGACATTGACCAGGAAAGAAACTATCTTCCAGATAGGTTTAATCCCGTTACCGTATACACAGGGGAGAATTACAGGGTTATTATAACCTATATTAAGGCAGGCCAGTTTATTCCTGTGCATTCTCCATCCACAGACCTCATATTCTCTGTATTTAAGGGAAACGGGAGCATGGTTGCTGGAGACAGGGAAATAAACATACACCCCGGCAGCATTGTAATAGTACATGCCGGAGAAAAGCGCGGGGTCTTCGCAAACACCGATATGGAAGCTTTTCATGTAGTCTCTCCAGTACCGGATGAAAAGGACCATCTCGAGGTAAAAGAAAAACTGGAATCGAAGAAATATATTTGAACATGTTCAGGTTAATGAGGTAATTAATTATGAAATCAAGTGTGGAAAAGAGAATGCAGGAGAGAATAGACGTGAAACTTGTGCTGAGATTTATTGCAACCAGTTTCGTCTATTTTCTAGCAGGATTGGTAATTTTTGCCGTGAATCTAATATTTTCGCTTAACATGCATCGTGATCCTATTTTCGTTATGTGGCTCTTTGGCGGTGTGGTGATGATAATATTTGGCCTTTCATACATGTTTTCATCCGGAATCGCAAAAAATAGTGCGATGGCCAACAATACTGTGCATATAGAGTATATACTGTTAAATATAGGTGTAGTGCTGTTTTTTCTAGGGTTCTCGCTTTTCCTTGGATTTTCAGGGGTAGGAAGCTATGGGATCGGAAAACCACTTGCCATAACAGGCCTTATGGCTATCATTGTCTCCATGCTGATCCATCTGATCAACATATTTGTAATGATTTCCAGAGACCCGTATAAAAACAAAAAACATGGTTCTCCATGATTAATTGTTACTGTGGATACCTGTAACCTGTTATCTCTCTTTTCCCTTAAAATAAGATGAGATAATATTCTTTTCAGCCCGCCTTAATATTTCAGCAAGTGTGACATAAGAGACATTGAGCCGGGTGGAAAGCCCTTCCAGGTTAATTTTTTTAGGATATTCAAAGAATCCAAGTTCAAATGCTGTTCTTACTACATACTCCTGCCTGGCTGTTATATCATTCTTTTTTGATAATGCCCTTTTTCTGAGAATTTCAAATTTAATGCCATCAGATTCCAGCCTGTCAGTAAAACCATTTATTGTTGCCTCGTCGGGGACGAGCAAATTCATTCTGATATTGCCTGAATCATTGCTATATGCGGCTGTAAGGAACAGATCCCAGTTCAATATTGTACTGCATATGCTGCATTCGTGTGCATCAACAATTGCAGTTGCATGGCTGGTATCAACTATGGCAAAGTTATTTCCAGCTGTTTTTGTCCTGCTTTCCATTTCATGTGAAAAATTTTCCATCTTCCCTTCAGGAAGAAATATTTCTAAAAGGTCCATTGCCCCATTCCTGCCCATGCGGATATCCCTGATTTTAATGCTGGCTGAATGTGTTTTAACAATATCCTTAATCCATTCCACTGGCTCCCTGAATTCTATATCCAATTCTATCAAAACTGTCCCGCGATTAATTTCAAAATAGGTAATAAATTTATACTAAACTCCTAATCCTTTATAAAATTTTCAAATATTGTTTTATCTCCATTTATTTTAGTATCTATATTTGTGAATACATTTGAATTGTAAAGTGATTCTATATAATTTTTAAATTTAAGTTTGTCGGGTTCCCTTCCATAGAGTTCACCATACTCTTTCCGGAGGTCTTCACTGCTTATCTCCATCATATGCCCTGCGAGGCTGCACAGGGAATAATATGAATATGCTGTCCTGAGGTATGGCTTCAATGATGAAATGCCTGATATATATAAAATCCTGTGTGACATGACGTATGAAAGCAGATTTTCTATGCCTTCGCTGGCTACTGCATCGAATTCCGGGCCCGGTTCTATTATGCATGCACCGTATTTGTATTCGTAACTAAATATTGCAAGGTCTCCTACTTCATTGAAATATTTCAGGCGTTTCGCATCACTTTTTTTATCAGATACCAGTATCAGCCTTTTCTTTTCCACCAGTTCCCGGAGTATTTCCATGACAGGCGTAAGCGACATCTGTACTTCCCCGATTCTTGAAAGATTGGACGCTATAGATTCAAGCAATTTAGCCTCTCCTGCTGCTGTCAGGGATGATTTAACATCCTCAAGTAGTTTAATCGCAGTCTTTCTGTCCGGGCCGGTAAAATTTGCCCTGCCATTAACCTGTTCTGCAGAGATATAAAATATGTGGCTGAATTTTCTAATTAATAATGTGTTTCCAAGTATTTTTTGCTGGAAAACATCAATATAAGCATGCAATTTTTCTATATTTTCAATGGAATCCGGGTCCACAGCAACTGAACTCCCGTAGATTTCTGACACAAATGTATTCATGAGCGAAATTAAAGTTTCAATATTGTCATTTCCCTGTTCGTATTTTTTTGTTATATAGTTTTTTATTTCAAGCATTAACACACCTAATACTCGTTCAATGAACGCAATTCCTCTCCATTCCTTGCAAGCACATTCGCATACACTATCTTTATCCTGCTTCCCAATTTTTCACAGTATCCTGTAAATTCATCTATTTCCATAGCCTTTACTTTATCTCCAGTGCGTTTGTAAAAATCATTAATGCCAGTTTTTAATTCCACACCCTCAAAGCCAGGAATTAATAGTATTTTATCCCGGTAAATAAAGGCAGTAAAATAATACATGATATTTTCCGGAAGGTTATTATTGATAACCTCATATTTAACCAGTGGGCCTATAAATTTATATGGAAATCCCATAACAACCGGCCTTCCCTTCTCCATATAATTTATCGCTTTGCCAATGTCATTGTCCTCACTAAGAGAAAAATAAAACTCTTTTATTTTCATTTTCCGCAAATTCCTATTTAATATTGCAGATATGCCTGAAAGGGTTGTATTATCTGCCAGAAATCCAAAATATTCATTAAAAGATAATATGCTATTTATGTTGTTTATTCTCATAATGTAGTTATTCGCATGTGTATATTTGTATATTTGAGTGTGCATAGTTATCCATAGGCTGGCTGCGAATGAAGCCTGGGGGTCCTTATTGCTTTTAAACCATATTACTGGAAGTTCGTCTGGCATATTTATATTAATATTGTTTTTGAATATTTAAAATGTTTCATAAAATTAAGGCAAATCCCGATAGGAAAAATCAGTTTTTCAATATTTTCATTTTTACTATTTCCATTGCATCGTGATATGTTTTTGTTGTTTTCCAGATATTTATAAAAACTATATCGCCTATATTCTTCCTTATTGCCTCCATATGCAGATCCCTGTCATCAACATATACAACCCTCTGCACCGGAATTTCAACACCCTCTTTCTTCAGCAGGCTTATAAGCTTGAGCAACCGCTGGTCCTTGTCCGGGGTCTGGTCTGTGGAGTTATAGTCGAAAAGGTTGCATATGCCAAATGTTTCAAGTGCTTCCTGGGCATAATCCTTTCTGTTCCAGCTCAATGTTGTCGTTATAGCACCATTCTCACGTGCCCATCTTATAAAATCCAGTGCTTCCGGAAACAACGTTACTGTAACATTATCCTGATTTCCTATGCTATTCGAGTCCAGGCGTGTATAAGGCGGGTTAACTCCTGAGATATTTAAATGATCCCATACTGTGCCATCCAGATCCATAGCCAGAATCCATGGTCTAATCATCCATTAGGTATTGCAATAATTAAATAAATATATCGTAAAAAATATTGAAAATATGCGATAAATTTTAAGGGAAAATTGAAATTATATGTGATAGATATAACCCGGGTTAGTGGATTATCGGAAAATATCTAAATTCAGGTTATGCCATGCCTTTATGATACCCCATGCATTCTGAAGTTTTATTAAATATTAAAATTGATAATCAGGGAACTAAAAACTACCGCAAAATTGAAAATAAAAACCCATAAAAACCGCAATTTAGATATAATAAAAGCGAATGTTTTGTTATGATAGAAAATATAGATGTATCAGAAGTTAAAAGTGATACTGAATTTAAAGAAGCTATAGAAATATATGAAGAAGCTTTTCCTGAGGGGGAGAAAAGGCCGGTGGAAGATATTAAGCGGAATATTGAAGAAAATAATGAAAAAATGTTTATCGCCAGGCATAATGGAGATCCTGTATTATTTTCAATGATCTGGCCTGTAGAGAATACCGATTTTTTATTTCTGGATTACATAGCTGTTGGTAAAAATTACAGGGGGCAGGGCGTAGGTTCCATTTTTCTACAGAAAATATTCGATATAAGTGAAAACGTAAATTATAACCATATGATATTTGAAGTTGAAAATCCTGAAGAAGGCGACAATAAAAAACAGAGAAGTGAAAGGATTAAATTTTACAGGAGGGCTGGCGCAAAAACTATGACAGGATTCAAATACTTTTTGCCTCCAAGGAACGGCAGTAAATCCCAGGAAATGAAATTGATGATGATTTCAAGGAAAAATATAGGGAAGGTGAATGGAAAAAGGATTCAATCCACACTTTCACAAATTTATACACACATATACAACAGGAGCAGCAACGATAAAACCCTTAACGGGATACTGGATGATATACCTGAAAATATCACCCTTGAATAATCATAGCTTATTAATGCCTTCGTGAACTTTTACCGCTATGCCATTCCTGTAAAATCCCATCTCTTTGCCAGACACAGTTGCATGCCCTACTGCATAAAGATCGCCTGAAGCGCTGGTTACCATTACATCATTCCCGGCTATTATTTCCCTGTCGCAATCTTCTACAAATTTGAAAAATACGTTATATCCCTGTGAATTGAATTCCCCGCTGTCATCTGTGACTATTACACGGGATGCAGGAAAATCCAGCATATCATTCAATAATTTGCCACCATAAATTGAGAGCGTTAAAAATCCATCGTTTCTCATTGTTGCTATTATTTTTTCACCGCGTTTTATATTCCTTATATGGCCTGTAGCCTTTGATTTTATTATTTTATCTGAATTTACAAAAAGATTTTTCCGGGCTTTGAACTGTAAATGGAAAACCTCATTTATTTTTGAATGACTGTAATTTCTGATTTTTTCGCTGCCGGTTATTGAAGGGTCATAAAATGAGATATCATTGTTTATGGATTTCAGCCATGCTATATAGTCATCACGGTAAATTTTATCCAGTACCCCTGACGGCACCATCTGGCTAACCGGATATGTGTTTTCCAGCTCCATGGGTATAAAAATATCATTCCATTCTATGAGAAAGTTATAGTCTGTGGTTTCATATGACCTAAGTATATCATCAGAAACAGGGAATCCATGCCTCCACTGGCGGTAACTTACAAGAACTGTTTTTTTACCGTTGCTTATATAGTCCTCTGTGAATTTTACAAGGCGTTTTATGAACGTATTTTTATATGTAGAAGAGTTGAAAAAATATAAGGGGGATTTAAGGGAAATATTCCAGAACGGCTCTAAATTGTGATCAAGCATTTCCAGATAAGCCCTGTAAAGTGCAGGGTGCGCCATAGATTTTTCTTCCACATACTGGTAAAGGGTGTTTTCATATATCCTTTCCTTTATTTCTGTTATTTCGTTGAAAATAGCTTTAAGATTATGGAGCGATAACAACTTTAGCCGGGTTTTTTCATCGGCTTTGATCAATTCGACAGGAGAATATTTATTAAAAAGCGGGCTCCATTCAGGGAAGTCACGTATTTCCTTCAGGTTCCTTGTACCTTCTGTATAAAGCACCCTGTTGTCCTTTGCATATTTAATATAGGAAGCTGAATCGAAAATATCAACGCCCAGCAGAACAGAAAATGCAAAAAACATGGGATGCCCCCCGCCAAATAGATGCACGGGTTTTGAAAAGTCTGAATTTAGCTTTGAATTTATTATTATATTTACAAGGTCGCTATATCTGTAAGATTCAAGGAGTGGAACAACTCCGCCAATAGGTAGGTAAGAGGCTTCTGACATGAGTCTGGCTGATTCCCTCCTCAGGTCAGGGTATATTGAACCCTGTATTGGCCCGGCAATTATGGAATCCGGTGTGTTTACCTCCTGTAGCCTTCTGGATGTTTCGTATACTGCTGCCTTTGCCTGTTCATAGCTATCCTGGGGCTTGGTAAATATATCAAGTATGGTTATTATATCGCTTCCAATATCCTTCTGGAACTGCACAATTTCTTTGTTGCCATATTCTATATCACCGTATACATAACTCTGAAACGTGCCTGAATCTGTCATAATCGGGCCATCAAAATTTATTAGCCTGTGCACTCCGTGTTTAAGCGCATCCTGTTCAAGTGATGCTGTTCTTTTAATAATGTAACTATTTGTAATAACTGCCTGGACTCCAATAGATTTTAATTCTTCTTTGGTCAGGAAATTTAGATTTGGATTTATTACGGGCATTACGGTTGGAGTTTCTATATCTCCATGAGGAGTTGAAAATTTACCTATTCGCGCAAGCCCTTCCCTGAAAAACATCTGCATTATGGCTAATTTTTACATGATATTTAACTATTGGTCGATATTTGCGTGGTACTATAATCACGGGAAAAATTATAATAAATATTAAACCATTAAAAATAATGAAAGCTTATGTTTTAAAAGAGCCAGGGGTGCTTGAATTAATCAATACAGAAGCCAGGAAGCCTGATACTGGCGAAGTTCAGATAAAGACCAGGGCATGTGGCATATGTGGTACAGATTTTCATGCATACAATGGAAAACACCTTGCTGTCAAATATCCGGTGATCCCGGGGCATGAGTTTAGCGGGGTTATCACATCAATAGGTGAAGGTGTAAAATCATTTATGCCCGGAGACAGGGTAGTTGTTGATCCAAATATAACATGCGGGCAATGTGAATACTGCAAAGGAGGGAAGGAAAATTTCTGTGAAAATATAAAAACTGTTGGCATAAACTATCCAGGAGGATATGGCGAGTATGTCACTGTTCCGGAAAAGGTAGTTTATAAAATTCCTGATACTATGAGTTTTGAAGCCGCAGCAATTGTTGAACCTGTAGCATGCATAATACACGCTTTTGATAATACACATGTCCCCCTTGGCGGGTCAGCTATAATTTCAGGCACTGGTTTTATTGGCCTTGCATTTTTACAGATATTGAAGGGCATGGGATATTATCCTGTATACACCATGGACACGAATCCTACCAGAAACTTGCTGGCTAAAAAATATGGTTCTGATAAAATATACACGGGCATAGATGATTTAATGGAAAGCGATATTATAGGAAAGGCAAACGTTGTTGTTGAAGCTACAGGGTCCAATAGCATACTTTCTAAAACAATTGATATGGCTTCGCCTTCCGGAAAGATCTTCGCATTTTCTGTGTATCCGCCCGGTGAAAAAATTGAAATTGAGTCAAATAAAATATATAGCAAGGAGATATCAATCTTCGGAGATTTCGTAAATCCGTATACAATGAGGAAAGCAATTAATATGATAAGCTCCGGGCTTATAGATTATTCAGGGATGGAAGACCCTGTAATAAAAATTAACGATATTGGAAACCTCTTCCAATCCGGAAAGAGAAATTTTATAAAACCTTTGATATCCTATGAATGACAGTGCATATTCTGGCTTATTTTTTCCAGTATGGTAGATAATTTTTCTACATCATCCTCTGGCAGGGAGGAAATAGAATCGCCGATAATCGTTTTAATCATTTTTCCCACCTTATTATAAATTTTTAGCCCTTCATCTGTTATCTCTATGTTTATTACACGCCTGTCCTGGCTGCTATGTACCCTCTTTACAAGGTTCCTTTCTTCCAGGCCATCCGTTATATCTGTGACCCACCCCTTTGCAAGTGATAGGGTATCGGCCAGATATTTCATATTTTTTGGTTCAGAATGGACAAGATGAAGTATTTTATAATCTACCATGCTGAGGGATAGAGATGAAAGATGGGATTTTATTCTTACTGCGTATTCTCCCAGTATGCTGTCAAACAGAGACCATATATTCAGTGCATTATCCATGAATTCATCTCTTCATTTTTACTGCCTTGTCTGGCAATTCAGACTGATCTTTTGCTGATTTCTTATCGGCTTTCGTTTTCTTTGATTTGCTCAAGGGTTCACGTAGTATAGATATAATGGCACCTGCAAATACTATTGCAGCTCCAACGTAGAACACAATATGGAGCGACTTGATGAATGCCGGAGCAAAGATTGTGGGGAACCATGTCCTTGCCTCTATAATATGCTGTGCACTGGTTGGTATAGAGGACACAACATGCGCTGGCAAAAGCCCCAGAATAACTGTACCTGGATTTATTCCAAGAAGAGCAGCGAATATTGCCTCTGTCGGTGGGAGTTTTGACATTTCTCCAGCCAGTGTACTCCCGCCACCGGCAGATATCACAGCAGATGAAAGTGTGTGTGGCAGTGAAGTTGTTAAACCAAGTATAAGAATGGTAAAGAATATTCCCATACTGGCAGTTGTGCCTACATTTCTGAGGGTTGTTAGCATTCCTGATGCCGAACCCCTGACATCAGGAGAAACAGATGACATGACTGCGGCTGTATTTGGTGCCGTGAACATGCCCATTCCAGCTCCGAAAACAAACAGGAGTATGCCCATGAATATGTATATGAAATCGGCAGGAAGAAGAACAAGCAACAGAAGAGCTATTCCGGAAACTATTAAACCAAAAGATGCAAGCCATCTCTGGCCGTGTCTGTCAGAAAATCTTCCTGCTATGGGCCCGAAGATACCCATTGCAATGGTCATTGGAAGCATGTATATTCCTGCCCAGAATGGCACTGATGCATAGTGATAGCCGTGTATTGGAAGCCATATGCCCTGGAAGAGAATAATTATCATAAACATAAAGCCCATCATTCCCATGCTTGATATCATTCCGGCGAAACTTCCTGTAGCAAATCCCCTAATCTTGAAAAGGCTCAGATTGAACATTGGCTGCTTTACCTTTCTCTCCACGAAGGGGAAAAGTACCAGCAATACGGCGCCTATTATCAATGCAGCAATTACCCATGGATTTCCCCATCCCATAGGGCTTGATTTATAAGGTGCAATACCATAGGTGACACCGACCAGCAGTATAATTAGCCCTCCGGCAAATGTAATATTTCCGGGAATATCAAGCTTCTGCTTGATTTTTGGTGAGGTTTCCTTCAATTTCAGGTATGACCATACTGTTCCCAGAATGCCAACAGGGACGCTCACTAAGAATATGTATCTCCAGTTAATTGTAGCAAGTATTCCACCTACAACTATGCCTATGCTCATCCCGGCAGTAGCCGCTATGGCGTTTATTCCCAGTGCAAAGCCACGTTCCTCTTTCTTGAAATTATCTGTTATTATAGCGTAACTGTTTGCGAATATGAAGGAACCTCCAACAGCCTGGACAATTCTAAAGAATATCAGTTCCAGTGCTCCTGTATCTCCCTTTCCAGGAGTTAAATAAAGCAGTATAGAACCTATAGTAAATATAAGAAATCCTAAATTGAATAATTTTACCCTGCCGAATATATCTGATAATCGCCCTATAGTAACAAGCAATACGGCCGTTACTATCATATAACCCATAAGTATCCATAGTAAATAGACAAATGAATTTGATTTTAAAGGATCAAGATGAATGCCGCTAAAAATTGCAGGCAATGCTATGATTAGAATGCTCATGTTAATTGTAGCCATCAGCACGCCTATTGTGGTGTTTGATAACGCTACCCATTTTTCTTCTACCATGACAGTGAATTATTTTTAATTATTTAAATGTTATTTTACGAAATTATTTACCAATAAATGTTTGCTTATTAAATTAATAATATGTTCTGTATTTGATAGTATATACAGTGTTACTTAAATTATATAGAGAATAAACATTATGGATCTTGGTATAGCATGCATCATATACAACTTGCTTATCACAGCTTGTCATGGTTAAAAATCATTTCATATAGTAATATTCCCCGCTGGCCTTCTGTTGCCGGTCCAGTGCACTGTTTAATTTGTTTATTCTCGGGCGCCTTGTTGTTTCATCACGCCTGAATGTTATTCCCAGGTCTTTCAGGAACATGTTCATGCCATCTCTCATTTCCATGGGCCCTCTGGAGTTTCCGTATACCCCCTGTTCTCCCTTAAAAACTATAAGTGCATCAGAAATAAGGTCTATGAGGTAAATATCATGGTCAACCACTATTGCGCTTTTCTTATTGTTTTCTATTACACGCCTGATTATCCTTGCCACATTCATCCTGTATGAGGAATCCAGGTGTGCAGAGGGCTCATCAATTAGATAGAGGTCTGCATCGGTGGCAAGTGTCAATGCTATGGATGTCCTCTGGAGTTCACCGCCGGAGAGGTCTCCTATATAGTTATCATATAACTCTGAAACGTTCATAGGCGAAAGGATTTCATTTTTTATGAATACATCCTCCATTTTTTCCTTCAATGCGGTTGATAGCAGTTCGTATACAGTACCTTCGTAATCAGTAGATATGTACTGTGGCTTATATGCTATTTTGAGTTCGTTTTCAACTGAGCCTGAATCCGGTTTAATAACACCTGAAAGTATCTTAACAAAGGTGGTTTTTCCAAGTGCATTCTGCCCGAGGACACCTATGATTTCTTCCCTGTTAATGTAACCCTCTCCGATATTCAAATTAAAACTGCCGTAGCTTTTTTCCATTGCAGTCCAGGATGTAACCTTGGTTGTTACTGAAGTCCTTTTGCTTGATTTTACTGTAAAATCTATGGATGTCGGCCTGACCCTTACATTTTCCTCACGGAGATATCCTGATAGAAATGCGTTTATAGCCTTATTTGTGCTCTTTTCCTTTGTTATTACACCGTATGCACCCGGGCTTCCGTATACAAGGTTTACCTGGTCGGCCATCTTGTCCAGTATGGCAAGGTCATGTTCAACTACCATGACAATTTTTGATTGTGAAAGCTTTCTTATTATATCTGAAACCCTTATTCTTTCATTAATATCAAGATATGATGAGGCTTCATCAAAGAGATATATGTCAGCATCTTTCATAAGCGTAATTCCGATAGCAAGCTTCTGTAGTTCACCGCCGGAGAGCTCTTTTACATCCCTTCCAAGGAATGTTTTCATTGAAAGGTCATCTACTATAATATCCATATTGCCATGGTCATTGTCCTTCATTATGTCCCTTACTGTGCCGCTGGCAACGCGCGGTATGAGGTCTACATATTGATTTTTCAGGACAGCTTTTTTTGTCCCATTATAGAGGTCCCTGAAATACTGCCCCATGATGCTTTTCGAAAATCTTTCTATAACGTAATCCTTATCGTTCTTTTTGCTTATATTTCCAAAATTTGGTATAAGGACACCTGAAAGTATATTCATTGTTGTTGTCTTTCCAAGGGCGTTCTGCCCGAGTATAGCATTAACCCTGCCTGTTCCGAGTTCTGGAAGTGAGTATAGCCGGAATGAATCTATTCCATATTGATGTACTATATCCTTGTTTAATTCGTCCGGGACACTTACAATTTTAATTGCACCAAATGGGCACCGGTTCACACAAATACCACAGCCTATGCAGAGTGATTCAGTAATTACCGGAAAATCATCGGATTGCCCTGGAAACTCTATAGTTTTAGCACCACTTCTAACAGGAGGGCAGTAATATCGGCATTCATGGTTGCACTTTTTCGGGTGGCACCTTTCCCTGTCTAAAATCGCAATATGCATTGGTAATCATCCCGGCCTTATTCGCCTGGCTTCCAGTATTCGTCAGGTATCTCACTGTAGATATCAAACCTGCTGTCGTGTTCCACTTTGTTGCTTATATTCATTTCAGCAAGCTCCAGGACACGCAAGACGTTAAGGAGCCAGTAATGGATACGCCATTCCCTTCCATCGAAAAGTGTTGTTTCTTCCCTTTCCGTTTCCAGGATTCCAAGATCTTCCATTGTATAGAAAACATCCCGGTCTTCCGGTTCCAGCATATTATCAATTACCCTTGTGCTATAACCGAAGAAGTTAATAATATGCTCTGCAGATGATTGCGATTCTTCAATACCCATCTTCCGGTTTTGCAAACTTAGCCCATTGCTAATTGCTTTTGAAAGTTCGTCTATTTTCACATATGCCCTGCTTCTTAATTTTGCTATTTCCATGCTACTTGTTGCCATATCAATTCCTCTTTAAAGTAAACATACCTTATTGTACCGCAACTTATAAGGTTATTCAATTTATAATATTGCCATTACTATATATTAATTTTATGTAAAATATAGTGCAATTTACTATATACTCTATATATTGTATATAGGTAATATTTATAATATTTAGGTGACTAATTAGACAAGTGATTCAATGAGTTCAGCCATAGACAGGTCAATGGATGAGGCAAAAACATCGAAATTTCATTATAAAGTATTATTTATTTCAGGGCTTGGATTTTTTACAGATGCATATGACCTTTTTATTATAGGTGTGGTGATACTGCTTTTGCCATATGCCGGTTGGCATAATATCAGCATATTTTACAAGGGTCTCGTTACCTCTACAGCACTGCTTGCTGCTGTTATAGGTTCCGTTGTGTTTGGGAGGCTTCTGGATTATTCTGGAAGAAAAGCAATATATGGGTTCGAGCTGGTAGCACTCATAGCCGGGTCTCTTGGTAGTGCCTTCCTTACTCCTGTAAACAACATATTCATGCTGCTTTTCTGGAGGTTCCTCTTAGGGGTAGGAATTGGTGGTGATTATGCAACAAGTTCCACCATAATGACTGAATATTCCAGTACAATGAACCGGGGTAAATTTGTGGGTATGATATTTTCAATGCAGAGTTTCGGGCTTATAGCAGGACCACTTATATCCATAGCATTTCTTTCAAACTATGTTTCACCTTACATAACATGGAGGCTTCTACTGGCAATAGGGGCGATACCGGCTATTATAGTAATATATTTCAGGAGAACCATGCCGGAGCCACCAAGATATACTGCAGATGTCAGGGGCGATTACAAACTGGCTGCTAAAAATCTAAAAACTTTCGCAGGTTTAGACTCAACAGGCAGCAAAGGCAAAACAATCAATGCACCATGGTATGTGTTATTCAGGGACAGGAAATTTCTGCTCACCCTTATAGGCACAGCAGGTGCATGGTTCCTGATGGACTGGGCTTTTTATGGAAATTCCATAATGTCCAACAGCATATTATCGTTCCTTGTCCCGTCAACGGTATCTGGCATACACTCCATAATTATGACAAATGAATATTCTGCAATAATATTCGGCGTTGCTGCATTTCCCGGTTACTGGATTGCTGCTTTCACAATAGACAGGATCGGGAGAAAGCCTGTGCAGATTACCGGCTTTGCAATGATGGCAATTTCCTTCGGAATTATATCGGCATTTAGCTTCCTGACCACCTACAGGTTCCTTGATTATTTACTGCTCCTGTATGGAATAAGCTACTTCTTTATTATGTTCGGGCCCAATGTAACAACCTTTGTATATCCACCTGAGGTATTCCCGATTTCAACAAGGGGGCTCGGCACAGGAATATCAGCAGCTGGCGGCAAAACTGGCGCCTTTATAGGCACCCTGGCAGATACTATTATATTATCCATAACAGGATTGCATTTCCTCATGGGAATGCTTGCCATAATAGCGGCAATTGGATTGATACTCACAATAGTGCTTCTTCCAGAAACAAAACGCAGGGATCTTGGGGAAACATCCGGCGAGGCAAGATATGCTGAATGGAAATAAATTAAAGTTATTAATAGATGCAGTGTGAGATTTATGGAATTGATATTTCCCGACAGTATAAATAAGAATTATTTAAATATTTACGAAGAATCAGAAAATGGAAAGATTGTAATTGAGGGGAAAAAGTATACCTTTAGTTCTGTTAAATTTGAAAAAAGCATTTTAAAGGAATTTTATATTAAAAACCATATTTTTGAAGGGTATGAGGATGAAATTTCAGCAAAGGCAGAAAACAAAATTACAAACAAAAAATCACTTATAATGGGAATACTCAATGCAACACCGGATTCGTTTTTCGAAGGCTCAAGAATAAGTAATAAGGAAATAGTGGATAGTATGCTTGACGCAAAGCCTGACATTATAGACATAGGTGGCGAGAGCACCAGGCCAGGAAGCAAAATGGTAGACCCGGAGACAGAATTCAACAGGATAAAAGATGTGCTTGAGTATATAAAATCATGTTCAAACATACCTGTTTCTGTTGATTCCAGGCATTTATACACCATATCCCGGGCTATGGAGTATGGGATAGAATATATCAATGACATTTCTGGATTTTCAGATCCCGGGATGATAGACATCGCTGCCGGAAGCAACGTTAAATGCATTGTAATGCATATGAGGGGAAACCCGGAGAATATGGGAGAATACACAGATTACGATAATTTATATTTCCAGCTCAACAGATATTTCTATAACAGGGCAGATGAGATGGTTAAGAAAGGCATTAACCCTGAAAATATAATCCTTGATCCTGGCATTGGCTTTGCCAAGGATTTTAATGGAAATATGGATATTTTAAGTTCTCCATGGTCATTTTTTATTGGATTTGACACACTTTTTGGAACATCAAGAAAGGGATTTATAGGTAAGATAACAGGGAGCACTGTAAAGGAAAGATTGGGAGGAACCATAGCATCATCGATTTATCTTAACAGCAATGGAGTTGACATATTAAGGGTACATGATGTAAGGGAAAACAGGGACGCTATTAATATGTATAATTATATCAAAGGTTATATAAAAGATTATTAAATTACAGTATGCTACTCATCTTCTATAGAGTATATTGCTAATGTTTATTACACGAAGTTTATATATTTTTTACCAATAGATGGACTATGATGAGGGTCCCATATAAGGTGAATCTGCCAACCGGAGAGAGGTATTCATTTATAAAAAATACCATAAACTCAAGGCAACTGAATACAGTATGCGAGGAAGCCCATTGCCCGAATATAAGCGAATGCTGGGAAAGTGGAACAGCAACGTTTATGGTCCTGGGCTCCAATTGCTCGAGGGGTTGCAGATTCTGCGCAGTAACACATGGGAATATGCTTCCGCTCGACCCTGATGAGCCGCAGAAGGTTTATGATTCAATAAAACTTATGAACCTTGATTATGTAGTAATTACTTCAGTTGACCGTGATGACCTTCCAGATAAGGGATCATCAGCTTTTGCAAGGGTAATTGAAAAGGTAAAGGAACTTGGAATAAAAATAGAGGTTTTGATTCCGGATTTCGGCGGGGACCATGCTGACCTGGATAGAATAATAGCTGCGGAACCGGATGTAATAGCCCATAATATAGAAACTGTAAGGAGGCTTACTCCATCAGTGCGTGATCCAAGAGCAGGATATGACCAGACACTTTCAGTGCTGAAATATATAAAGGGCAGCATGAAAGGTGTAATCACCAAATCTTCTATTATGGTCGGGCTCGGCGAAACAGATGAAGAAGTAGAAGAAACAATGATGGATCTCAGGAATGCCGGTGTTGAAATATTGACAGTGGGGCAGTACCTGAGGCCAACGAAAAAACAGCTGGAGGTGGTGGAATACTCACCTATGTCCAGATTCAAGCACTTTGAAGAAGCTGGATATGAAATGGGATTTTCCTTTGTGGCTTCCGGGCCGCTTGTGAGGACGTCCTACAGGGCAGCTGAAGGATATATAAAAATGAGGGATAAAAAATGATTGAGGAAACTGATATTAGTAAGGAAGGCTTGTTGGCCGCGTATAAAAATATTGTAATGGAAAGGCTATTTGACAAAAAAATGCTGAATGCAAGCAGGCAGGGATTTTTGCCCTTTTATATTCCGCTTATGGGGCATGAAGCTATCCACATAGGAATGGGAATGGCAATCAGGGATGAGGATTTCTTTTATCCATATTACAGGGATTTTGGTGTTCTCATCCAGATGGGCATACCTATAGATACTATATTGTCACAGGTATTTGCCACTGCAACAGACAATGAAATAGGAAGGGATATGCCTGACCATTTTTCACTTAAAAAGTACAATATAGGTGCAGTAATAACACCTGTAGCAGGGCATCTTACATCTGCAACAGGAATTGCATATGCAAAGAAATACAGAAAAGAGAGCGGTTCCGTTATAACAACATTTGGAGATGGTGCAACTTCAACCCCGGATTTCCATGTTGCCATGAATTTTGCAGGAGTTTACAAACTCCCGATGGTATTTTTCTGTGAAAATAACCAGTTTGCAATTTCTGTGCCAACATATCCAACAGATGATAAGGCATTTAACCAGACCTATGAAGAAACCAGAGGTGCAATTTACAAGAAAGCAGAATCATACGGATTCTCCGGAATAAGGATAGACGGCACAAACTTCATAGAAGTATATAGGGCTACAAGGAAGGCACTGGAAAACGCTTCTGAAGACCCTATCCTTATAGAGGCAATGACATACAGGATGGGACCACATTCCACAGCTGATGACCCGAATAAATACAGGACAGATAGGGTGCCCGAAGGAAGCGAGAAAGACCCCCTGATAGTAAGCCAGAAACTTCTAAAGGATATGAAAGTGATAACGGATCTGGATATAAAGCAGATAAATGATGAAATGGAAGAAACTACATCAAAACTTATAGATACCTATGAAAAAGCACCTAAACCGGATAAGGAAACAATGATGGGAAACCTTTACGAAGAAGAGCCATGGTACATAAGTGAGGAAAGAGGTGATATACAATGACGCAGATGACAATGGTAAAGGCTTTAAATAGCGGGCTTAACAATGCAATGGAAAAAGACGATTCTATAATACTCCTCGGTGAGGATGTGGGCACTGATGGAGGTGTTTTCAGGGTAACCGATGGATTACTGGCTAAATATGGAAAGGAAAGGGTTATGGATACCCCCTTGGCAGAACTGGGAATAGTGGGATTTGGCATAGGAATGTCAATGGCCGGGCTTAAATCCATACCGGAAATACAGTTCCAGGATTTTATTTACACGGCTATGGACCAGATAATAAACCAGATGGCGAAGCTAAGGTACAGAACTAATGGAGATTATACACTTCCCATGGTGCTGCGTACCCCCTATGGAGGGGGTGTACATGGAGGGCCTTACCATTCTCAGAGCGGTGAAGCCTATTTCACACATACACAGGGATTAACGGTTGTAACCCCGTCAAATCCATATGACGCAAAGGGATTGCTATTATCATCTATAGAGCTGAACGATCCTGTAATATTCCTTGAACCCAAAAGGCTCTATTATGCGGGCAAGATGGATGTTCCCGATGATTATTATAAGGTTGACCTGAGAAAAGCCAGTGTGATAAGGGAAGGCGATGACCTTACAATAATTACATATGGGCCTGCTGTGCCGGTTGTGAAAAGCACGGTTGAAAAAAATAACGTAAATGCCCAGATAATAGATTTACGGACCTTGAGCCCCTTCGACCTTGATACCATACTTGCTGGGGTTAAAAAAACAGGGAAAGTGCTGATAGTCCATGAATCACCCAAGATGTTTGGTGTTGGTGCAGAGCTCTCAGCAACAATTTCCGAGAAGGCAGTGGATTACCTGGCCGCCCCAATATTGAGGGTTACAGGGCTTGACATACCTATTCCATTTGCCCTTGAGGAGTACTATGTCCCGAACGAGAGAAGGATAATGGCTGCTATAGATAAATTATTAAAATATTAATTTGGTGATAAAAGATGTATACAGTTAGTTTGCCCCCAATTGGAGAAGGCATTCAGGAAGGAGAAATAGTTAAATGGACAGTAAAACCGGGAGATTCGATCAGGAAAGATGATGAACTGGTTGAAGTAATGACAGATAAAATAACGGTAAAGATACCCTCCCCAGTTGCAGGAAAAGTATCAAAAATATTGATAAAGGAAGGAGAAACGGCTATGATAGGGGATGCTATGGTAGAGATAGATTCTCCGGATGAGTCAAATAGCCCTGAAAAACCGGCAGAGAAACCAGCAACAACAGCACACCAGGAGGTATCTGTAAGCACAGATGAAAAAATACCTTCTGTAAAGGCTACTCCGGCGGTGAGAGCATATGCAAGGTCAAAGAACGTGGATATTTTAAAGGTCAAACCGGCTGCCCAGGATGGAAGGATCACAAAGGAGGATATAGATGCCTATATGAAGCAACCTGCAGAACCGGTTGCACAAAAGGCGCCATCAGAAGAGGATGAGGTCTTCACGCCTACCGGCATAAGGAAGCTAATATTCGACAAAATGACAAAGTCCAAGCAGATAATACCGCACTTCACCATAACAGATTTCATAGATACGGAAAATATTGAAAAAGCCATAAACCAGTATTCAAAGAAAAAGTACGTCAGTTTTACTGCATTTTTCGTAAAAGCAGTTACTGTGGCCTTCAGGGATTTCCCTAAATTGAATGCAGTATACAATGAAAATGACAGAACCTATACCATAAAGAAAAAGTACAATATAGGGGTTGCTGTGGATTCCCCTGCCGGGCTAACAGTGGTTGTTGTCAAAGATGTGGCATCAAAGAACATATTCCAGATATCTGAAGAGATAAAAGATATGGCTGAAAGAGCCAGAAATGGCAAACTTGGATTGCAGGATGTCCAGGGTTCAACATTTTCAGTAACGAATATAGGGTCTATCGGAGGAATAATGGCTACACCAATAATAAATTACCCTGAGGTGGCAATACTTGAAATAAATACTAGAACCTCGGGATTTGTAAACGGTGAACTGAAACATGGATTGTATCTCACACTTGCATGTGACCACAGGCTTATAGACGGTGCTGAAGCGGCCAGATACCTTGAAAAATTAAAGGAAGTGCTTGAATATCCTCTTATGTACATAGGTGATTAAATGGATTTCGATGCTGCAATTATTGGCTCCGGTGCAGGAGGATATTACTCCGCCCTCAGGCTGCTGAAGCACGGGAAGAAAGTCCTTATCATAGAAAAGGAAAAGTTTGGCGGAGAATGCCTTAACTACGGTTGCATACCGTCAAAAGCCCTGATAGAATTAAGTGAGAACATAGGTTACCTCCATGATATGCCAGGAGTTACCCTGAATTATAAAATAGACATGAAAGAATGGCAGAAATGGAAAGAATCCATGGTAAAAAGAATAACAGGCGGTGCTGAAAAGCTTTGCATAAGCCTCGGGGCTAAGGTTATCTACGGAGTCGGGTCAGTAAAGGACAGAAATACAGTTACAGTAAATGGTACAGATTATACAGCAAAAAATATAATCATTAATACAGGGTCTGTTCCGGTAAAGATAAAAGGGATTGACGACGTTTATTATAACAGGGAGATGCTTGCAGTTGAAAATATTCCATCAAAACTTGTCATAATAGGTGGCGGATATATAGGAGTTGAAATGGGAACCGCCTTCAGGAAACTCGGTTCAGAAGTTTATATTGTGGAAATGAAAGACAGGATATTACCCGAAATTGAGGAAGATCTTGCCAGGGAAGTCGACAAAAGGCTCAGAAAGCTTGGTGTGAATATAATGACCGGAATGAAGGTGCTTTCAGTTAAAAAGGATAAGAACTATAAAGTAGCTATAGAAGGCAGTGACACGATAGAGGCTGATACCGTGCTCATGTCTGTGGGAAGGATACCAAATACAGAAGGCAGTGGAATAGAAAAACTTGGAATTGAAATGGACGGGCGCTTCATCAAAACCGATAGCCATAAGAGGACTAATGTTCCGAACATATATGCTATTGGCGATGTTTCAGGCGGCCCTATGCTGGCACACAAGGCATTTTACGATGGATATGTAGCTGCGGAGAATATACTTGGAAATGATACTGTTGTTGATTACAGAGCCATGCCATTTGTGGTTTATACCGATCCTGAAATAGCATTTACAGGAAAAGCGGGAACCAAATCGAACAAGGTGCCGGTGCTTGCAAATCCAAGGTCATTGACAATGAACCAGCAGGACGGATTCTTCAAATTGTACTACGATGACGACGGTACCATAACAGGTGCCGGAGTAGCTGCTCCGAGATCCTCAGAATCCATAACAGAAATCAGCCTTGCGGTTGAATCAGGGCTTTCCATAGATGATTTATTCCTGACCATCCATCCACACCCAACTGTATCGGAGGGTTTGAAGGATGCAGCAGAAAGGCGTGACTGATTACTGGACTGACCTTGGAAAAGTTAGTTACAGCGATGCACTTGATATCCAGTATAACCTGGTAGCCAGGAGAAAGGAAAATAAAATCCCTGATACCATTTTATTTCTTGACCACTATAATGTTTACACAATAGGAAGAAAAAGTGACCCGGAGAATTATAAAAATGTAGATGTCATTAAAACAGACCGCGGTGGCGATGTAACGTACCATGGAGAAGGCCAGCTTATAACCTATTTCATATTTGATGTCAGGATAAACGGAAAAAAGGAGGTAAGGAAACTTCTTGAAAGTATTGAGGAATCATACATTGCTATGTTGAAAACTTACGGCTATAATGCCATGCTCTATGGAGAACCCGGGATATGGATAGATAAAGGAGGTATAAAGAATAAAGTGGCGTCCCTTGGAATGGCAGTGGATGATTACGTTTCATATCACGGAATGGCATTAAATATATCAGCTTCAGTACTTGATGGATTCGGATTGATAAACCCATGCGGGATGAACAGCAGCGTCATATCATATGTGGATATTCCAAGGGAGGATGCAATTAAAGGGCTGCTAAAAGAATTTTCAGGGCACTTTGGAGAATTTTCCTATATAGATAAGGAAAATTTAATCAGGACTCCCGTTTAATATCCCAGATCCGCTCTGTAATTCCGAGGCGTTTATTTGAAGCAAGAGCCTGCATAAACAGTACAGATGATAGCCTGTTAAGGTATATGAGTATATATTTGTTCACGGACATCTCTTTCGATACAAAAACCGAAAGCCTTTCAGCCCTTCTTGCAACTGTCCTGGCTATATGGAGTGATACTGCTTCCTGGCTGCCATCCGGTATAACAAAAAGTTTAATTTTCCCTATTTCCTTTCTGTATTCTGTTGCCCGCTGCTCAAGCCATTTAACATCTTCTTCCTTTATAGTCCTGTGCTGGCTTTCGGCCGTGAGGTCTTCACCAAGCACAAACACATCGTTCTGAATTTTAATCAGATCGTTCCGTATATCATCCCATTTTGTATTAATAAGTGCATTCCCTATAAACGAATTGAGTTCATCAAGTGTGCCCTGAAAATCCACCATTGGAGAATCCTTTCCTATCCGTACTCTGAGCCCGTTGTCGGTTTCTCCCTGATCGCCACGCCGCGTAAACATAGAATTGTATTATAAATATAGATTTAATTCTTTGTTATGGGCAACGTTGACAAATTTAACACTTTGTATTAGAAACATGTTTTAGAATGACAGCATACGGTAATATCGGAGAGAACCATGAAAAAATTTTGAATTACTCAACGGCTAACAATAAGCAAAACCGTAACATATTACCTCATGGAATAAATTTAAGAAAAGTATTATTTTCTTCTGATTGTTATGGGTATAACTCCATTATCGAATTCAAATATTGCGATATCTATGGGGTCTATCATGTCAGGCGAAACGTCTAGAATAACAGGTGCGCCCATAGCAATTTGCAGTGCCCGGGCCCCAATAATTCTCGCTTTTTCAAACTTAGTTAGCATCATAGAAATCATTTAAAGTAAGATGTGTATTAAATTAGAATAAATAAACATTTCTATCCCATCAGACTCTCCGCATGTCTCTAATAGTTATATAGAACATCATTAATTTATGAATAAATAGCATGATTTTATTTTCCATTCAACCAGAATTATACATCAATGTTGCATTATAAAATACAAAACCTATCAATTTAACAGCATTATCAGAATATTAAAAATATTAATGTCCATAGCTTAAGCTAATACTGCTATAATCATAGCTCTATTTTCCAGCAATTATTATTTATTTATCCATTGCTATTCATTATTGTTTTCCATTTCCTATTTCCCATAGCTATTAAAAAGTCCGTGAGTATGATATGTGATAAACCATATATTCTCCTTATAAGGTTGATAAGGATCCACAGGTTGTATACCAGTATGGAAAAGAAGTACAGAAATTGCCTTATAGCCATATGGCTTGAGTGTGTCTTTTCCCTTATGTCTATTTTCCTTTCCTGGTAGCCATTCTCTATTCGATAGTGTCAGTAATTATAAGCCAGAAAAATGTGCTATCAACAAGATCTATAAATTATATTAAAAATATTAAATTAAAATTCAATATAAATGCTAAAATTATATGTTTAAATAGTAAAAACATGATTTAAAATCAGGTAATATTTAATAAAAAATATTCAAATTGGTTGTGTATGTAATTATGTGTAAATATAAACCTCCTGGTACCAATGAATTTAATCATTAAATAACAGGAAATAATATATCTTTTGAAAAAAATATACAACATCACGGGAACTCCAAATCTCTGAACTCTTCCAGTGCCAGCATAATAATTTTCATAATATGGTTATTAAATATTGCATAAATTAAGCAATAGAAGCTTTATCCAGATTTTCGATAGATACGTTAACATCTTTCCCATTTAGCATTACGGGGAGGCTCTCTTCCTGCAATTTTGCTATTATATGGTGATCTGAAACTGTGAATTCCATTTTCTGGAATTCTTTAAATGTAAGTGTTTCTTCACCATTGTACCGGTATTTTCCAAGGGTTGCAAAATCACCATCATTCCCTGTTGAAGAGATTACTTCTTTTGAATTTCCATTCCATATCGATAGAATAAGGCATTGGGATTCAACACCGCGTATCCTGGCCTTTTCAATGTTGGTAAGTATAAGTACCTGCTTCCCCTGAAGATCGCTTTTTGTATAGTATTTCTTCAGATCAGAAACTGTCTGGTAAATTTTATCCCCGTGTAGTTTTATGGAATAAAGTGAATCTGCGCCAGGGTGGTCTTCTACGGAAACAATTGTGGCAAGCTGGATATCAAGTATATCAGGATTCGAGAAATCTATTTTTTCGAATGGTATTGATCCCTTTTTAATATTAAATTTATTAATTTTGAGGACATCATTAAATGTTGCATTTTCTAAATTTTCTGAAATCCCGAATGTTTGCCATATGCTTTCAGCTGCAGATGGTACATATGGATATAGCATTGCAGTGAGATATTGCCCTATTTTAAGCGATACATATAATTTCTCATTAAGCTTTTCCATGTCTTCCTTAATAAGTTTCCATGGTGCAGATTCTGTGAAGTAATTATTTGCTGCCATAACAATTTCCAGCCATATTGATATGCCGCGTTTGATATGGATACCGGAAACCTCCATGCTGTATTCAGAAAATTTGTCTTCAAGGAATTTCATCATTTCACGGTCTTTCGCATCCATTGTTTCTGGCTCATGCGGTGATAAGCCATTTTTTTCTATGAAGCTTTCTACACGGTATATATAATTGCCATATTTGTCAATAAGTTCAGAGTTGACCTTAAGCTGGAATTCATTCATTGAAAAATCAGAGTCTCCTGTTTCAGGGAGTACAGATGACATATAATAACGCAGTGAGTTTTTATCCACAAATTTCAGCATTTCATCCACAGTGAACCCTATGCCCCTGCTTTTTGAGAATTTTTCCCCCTCAAATCTCAGATATTCATTGGCTGGAACATTATATGGCAGATTAAACCCTCCATGGGCAAGCAGCATAGCAGGCCATATTATTGTGTGGAACGGTATGTTGTCCTTTCCGATAAAATAATATGATTTTATGTTTTTATCCATCCAGAATTCCTTCCAGTAATCTGGCTTTCCAGTTTCTTCAGAATACACTCTGGCTCCAGTTATATAGCCTATAAGTGCTTCGAACCACACGTATATTTTCTTATTTTCATAGCCTTTTAAAGGTATTTTTACACCCCAATCCAGATCCCTTGTTATTGCACGGGGATGTAACCCTTCTCCTATAAAATTCTGTGTGAATTTCAGGACGTTCGGCCTCCAGTAGGTCTTTGAATCAATGAATTCTGCCAGCTTTTCCTGCAGGGAATCAAGTTTAAGGAAAAAATGGTCTGTTACCCTGAAAATAGGGCTGTTTCCTGTCATTTTACATATAGGGTTAATAAGTTCTATGGGATCGAGAGTCTGCCCACAGTTATCACACTGGTCCCCTCTGGCTTCCTTATATCCGCAATAGGGGCACTCGCCTTCAATGTACCTGTCAGGCATGAATTTATTGATTTCAACACAGAATGGGGATATCATATATCGCTTTACAAGGTATCCTTTTTCCAGCAGGTTAATAAAAAATTCATCTACATCCTTTACATGCTCGGGGTCACTGGTTCGGGTAAACTTATCAAATATGATATCCATTGAATTGAATGAATTTATCTGTTCAATATGATATTTATCCGCAATTTCCTGGGGTGGCACATGATTTTTTTCGGCACTGATTGTAATAGGAGTTCCATATTCATCGCTTCCAGAGATAAATAGCACTTCATTTCCTGACATTCTATTAAATCTCACGAATATATCGGCACCTAAATATGCACCGGCTATGTGCCCCAGATGCAATGGCCCATTTGCGTAGGGAAGTGCACAGTTTACCAGAATCTTTTCCCGTTCCATTCTTGTGTAGTATACACTAAAATTTAAGTTTTTATTATCTATCTATTTTCTTTACTTCATCGTCAAATAGATATACAAATTTGTTCAGGAATTTATCGAATATAATTATAAGGACCATTCCAGAAAAAAGGAATAATAAGGCAAATACATTTGCTTTTTCAAGAATAAAAACAACGGCTATCCCCATAGCAGGTGGATGCATTGCACGGGCCTCTACAAGGAGCATTGCAATTATAGTTTCCACTATTGCAAGGGTATAATAAATCCCTATATAGGGTTCTATAAACGCACCGGCTATACCGATGGCACCGGATATTATATAACTCACCACAAATTTTGAAAGGCGTGATGATTTCTGTTCAGGTTCCATGAAAAGCAGGAAGCAACTGGAAGCAAAGGATGAAAAAACAATAAATTTGGCTATTGGAATGATGTATATATGCAGCAGGGATAAAAATAAAATTGTAAATGTTATGGTTATACCTATGAATATAGCCGGTATTATGCTGTTTCTAAGCCGTACTATACTCTTGCCAGGTTTCTCCATTGAAAATAGATATGTTAATAGTTTATCAACATGTTGCCTACTTTATATTTTTTAGCTGGTCTATTGTTTCCTGGACAGCCACATCAACGGATTCGTCACTGGTATACCTGCTCTTCCACCCTGTGGATAGTAGCTTATCTATAGCAAGATGGGTAATTTTTATATCTCCTTTCCATCCCCTTCCATTTATTCCGCCTGTGAAACGGTATTTTACATTTTTGAGGCCCATTCTCTTTACTACATAATCTGCAATGGTTTTTACCGATGTTGTTTCACGATTTCCCAGATTAATAATATCCGTTCTTGTTAATTTTTCATGGACGTATATCATTGAATCCACACAGTCTTTTACATGCATGTATGATTTTTTCTGTGTGCCATCGCCCAGTATTTCAAGTTCATCAGGACTTTTCAACAATTTATTTATAAAATCATATATAACTCCGTGGGTAGAGTTTTTACCCACTATGTTTGCAAATCTGAAAATAGAGCCTTTAAATCCGTAATAATGGGAGTAAGCTGTAATGAATCCTTCATTGGACATCTTCGATGCCCCGTATGATGATATGGGCATATAGGGCCCATAATTTTCTGGTGTAGGCATGATCGATGCTTCGCCATACACCGTGGATGAGGATGCAAATAGTATGTCTTTAACATCATATTTTCTCATGTATTCCAGGATGTTTTCAGTTGCAACAACGTTATTTTGAAAATCTTTTGTCGGGTCCTGTGAACCATACCTGACGTCGGAATTGGCTGCAAAGTGGATAACTGTGTCAATGCCTTTTAATGAACCGTAATCAAATGAAAGCAGGTCTGTGTTTATAAAATGAAAGTTTTTGTTTTCCATAAATTGTGTTATGAAACGATTTCCAACATGGTTGTTAAGGTTGTCCAGTACTGTTATATTGTTGTCTGGCAATAGTTTTTCGACCATATTGGAACCTATGAATCCTGCTCCCCCAGTAATAAGTATGTTTTTCCCTTGCATGGATGTAGATAGCCTGATAAATAATAATTGTTTTTATATTAAAAATTAATAGGGTAACTATGACATATTATTTCAAATGTAAAGATTTGGGATGGAATTGCTCATTCGAGAACCACGCAGAGAAAAGGGAGGACATATTTCCCAGGATAAGGATCCATTTCCATTATGCACATGCAACGAACGATATAGATGAGGAAACAATGAAAAAAATTGAATCCGTCATATATGAGGGTGAAGAATACAAAGGGGAAATATGAAAGTTGAGAAATTAAAGGGTTTCAGAGACCACTATCCGGAGGATATGGAAGTAAGGAATTACTTTTTCAAGAAAATTACAAACGCTGCTGAGAATTTTGGTTATCAGCTGATTGATTTTCCAAGCCTTGAACCACTTGACCTGTACAGGCTTAAATCAGGGACAGAGATTGTCAACCAAACTTTTTCATTTACCGATAAAGGTGGCAGGGAGGTTACAATGATACCGGAAGCCACGCCTTCCACTGTCAGGTTGCTCACAGCAAGAAAAGACCTTCCAAGGCCTGTTAGATGGTATTCATTTCCAAAGGTATGGAGATATGAAGAACCTCAGGAGGGAAGATTCAGGGAACATTACCAGTTCAATGCTGATGTGTTCGGGCTTGATTCTGAGGAAGCAGATGCGGAAATTGTTGGATTGGCTTCAAGCATTCTTGATTATCTTGGTTTATCCGGGGTATATGAAATTAACATTAATGACAGATTTTTGATGGAATATGTGTTAAAGGACCTGAACATCGAAGATATACCCGATGCATTTTCAATAATAGACAAATACAAAAAAGTTGATAAAAGCTCATTCGTTGAGGCATTTAAAGGCATAGGTGCCGGGGAGGATGAGATAAAAAAGATCCTTTCGCTTTTAGGCGAAAAGGTTGATATAGGCAATTTGGAGAAAAAGATAAAAAGAGTAGTGAACAACTACGAAGAAATAAAACCCAGGATAGAGAGAATTAAAAAGACATTCGACCTTATCGGGCTCTATACTGAGAGCAAGATAAATTTTGATTTTTCCATAGTCAGGGGTTTATCATACTATACAGGAATCGTATTCGAAGCCTTTGATGTGAAAGGAGAATTAAGGGCAATACTGGGAGGGGGAAGATACGATGGCCTTTCACAGTTATTTACACAGGAGAAAATTCCTGCCGCGGGATTTGCAATAGGGGATGCAGTAATAGAATTGCTTCTAAAAAGGCAGAATTTATGGTTAAAAAGAAATATGAAAGAATCGTATTATATATGCAACCTTTCATCAGAAAACTATGATTATATTATTAAAATTGCCAGTGTAATAAGGAGCCTCAATAAAATTGCAGTTGTTGATATGACACACAGGAAAATTTCATCACAGATGAAAAGTGCATCAGACTTTGATTTTGCCATCATCATAGGGGAACGGGAAATTGAAGAAGAGACAATGACGGTAAAAAACATGCATAGTTCCGAACAGTCAACTATAGGATATGATGAATTTTTCCTTAAGCTCAGAAGTGGAAATAACTAAATAATTATAACATTTCTAATGGCAAAACTTATATTGAAAAATAGCTTTTACCATAAATGTCAGTTGCTTTTGTCCTTATAAGAGTTATCCCCGGAAAGGAACATGAAGTTTATGACCGGGTTTCTACATTGAAGTATGTCACAGAAATACATCCGCTTCTTGGTGAATTTGATATTTTAGTGCGGATAGATACAGAAGACATGTCTGAAATAGGAAAACTGATAATACAGGACATAAGGTCTATAAGCGGCGTAGTAGATACAAAAACATTGGCGGAAATTAAATTGTAGGTGATTGAATGACGGGTTTTTCATGGAATTGGGACGTTTTTTTGTTGGTTTTGCTGGCATTGCTGGCCCTATCACTGATCGTGTTTGGTGTTCTCACCGCATACTTCGGCAGCAACAAAAGCAGGATGGTTGGAGGAGGATTGCTGGTTGTTGGAATTTTAATCGGCATATTCGTTATTCTTGGTTCAGGAGATATTTTCAAAGTAAGCTTTATTACAAGAATTCTGGAACCGACGATATTTTATATTATTGCAGCGGTCATAGGAGTGGTTATAGGGCTCCTGGTATTTCTAGGGGCAATAATGAAGACATAATTATTTTATCAACCCTTTGATTTCGTTTTCTTCTGAAATAAAATAAATTACATTATTTTCAGCAAATTCTTAATTATCCTCAACCGGAAAAATATAATCATTTTCGCTGAATACGGATAGAACTACTATTTTTTTAAAAATTTTCTTGAAATCAAGTAGATTGTATACGATGTACTTATCAGGTATTTTTACAGAATAGATTTTTGGGCCATCACCGGATGATAATAATCGGAGAACAAAATCAGGCAGTTTGGGATTCATTATAGATTTTGATATGACAAGGGCACTGAGTTCATTCAGGGTAATAACTTCATCTGCACCTGCACTTTTTGCATTTGTTACATTGTCTGAACTGGCTACCTGTGCTATTATTTCAGCAGATTTATTTAGTTTTCTTATCTGAAATATATTCAGTATTGTTTTTGCATCTATAAGATTCAGTGGGACGTTGGAGCTAAAATCCCCTGTAACAATAAAACGTTTGGCTTCTGAAGCATTTGCTTCGGCAAGGGTTTTTTCGTCTGTTGGATCCCCCGGGGTAAAAAATACATAATCTGATTTTACGGGGTTTTCCTGAAGGTTTGCAATCAGAACAAGGGAATCTATTTTCAATTTTCTATTAAGATAGTTAAGAATAATATTTTTGGAATAATCATTGTAGTTGCATATTATTGTATGATTTTTCATTCTTATACTCTTTATTTTGTGCTTTAATTTAACGTTTGTCATGTATGCAGCTGTAGATGCCGTTAAGGTGGTTACAGTGCCTATTCCAGCGAGCATAATTATTATGGCTATTATTCTGCCTGTTAAATTCACCGGAACTACATCCCCGTATCCAACTGTAGTTACAGTTTGAAATACAAACCATATAGCCAGTTGCGGGCTTTTTATCTGGCTTCCCTGAGTATTTATCTGTGAGACCTACTCAAGATATGAGCCCACGAGTACTATCAGGATTAGAATTAATACAGTTTTAAAGACGTTAGAACCTGTATACCTCTCAATTTTTATGAGGATACGCTTTAATATATTCATTTATAATTACATAATCGATGTCCATATAAAAAGTTACTTTAAAATGCCAATATTTTTTTTACCGTCTCGATACCCGGATTACTCTTATTGTGGAGCTGGTTTCCTTTTTGCCTTCCATAACTTCATGTGTATAAAAATTAATAATATAACTATATTAGGTTATATGGATGCTAAAAAATTTATTGAAGAAAGCAGGGAACTGATACTGTCAAAACTGCACGGAAAAGGGATTCTGGCCTGTTCTGGAGGGCAGGACAGCACCTTGCTATCACTGATAGCTGCCCCCATAAAAAACATAGAAATAATATTTGTTGATACTGGCTTGCTGAGGTTAAATGAAGTTGCCCGTGTTAAATCCCTTTTTGAAAAATTTGGTGTTAAATACAAATTAATTGATGCAAAAAAAATATTTCTTGATAATTTAAAGGGAGTGGTAGACCCTGAAACGAAGAGAAAAATTATTGGAAAAACATTTATAGATGTTTTCAAGAAAGAAGCTGAGACTTTTGGAGCTACATATCTGCTTCAGGGGACTATAGCCCCTGATTGGATTGAAAGCGGTGGCGCTTCCAGGGATACTATTAAAAGCCACCATAATGTTGGTGGTTTGCCTGCAGATCTGGGATTCGAACTGATTGAGCCATTGAGAGATCTTTACAAGGATGAAGTGAGGGAGGTATCAAGATATTTCGGGCTTCCAGATGTTATGCCATTTCCGGGCCCGGGCCTTGCAATAAGGATTATAGGAGAAGTTACTGAACATAAACTGGAGATATTAAAGCAGGCAACGGATATACTTGAAAGGTCTGTAAATGAGAGGTACAGTGGTGAAAAGCCATGGCAATATTTCTGCGTGCTCCTGTCTGTAAAAACTACAGGTGTTCATGGAGACCAGCGTACATACGGTGAGACAATAGCTATCAGAATGATAGATACACTTGACGGGATGACGGGCACCTTTTCAAGGCCGGATTGGGAGCTGATCAGCGATATTTCTGTAAATATTACCGATGAAGTGCCAGAAATTAATAGAGTTGTTTATGATATTACAGACAAACCCCCCGCCACTATAGAATGGGAATAATTATATAATAATTTACAATTCAATAAAAAAGGTAATCATTATGATGGAAGAGCAATTACTAATACCGGAAGAAGAATATCAGAAATCCGGTATCCATATAGGGACACAGGTCAAATCAAAGGATATGGATAGATACATATTCAAAATAAGAAATGATGGTTTATATATACTGGATATTAAAAAAACAAACCATGCGCTGATAGAAGCAGGCAAAATGCTGGCAAGGTACCAGCCCGAACAGATTCTTGTTGTGGCACAGAGGCAGTATGCATTTAAGCCAGTTGCAAAGTTCTCTGAAATAGTAGGCTCAAGTTCTATTATCGGGAGATTTATACCGGGAACGCTAACAAATCCAAATTTAAAGTCTTATTACAACGCAAAAGTAATACTTATAACAGATCCTTTAGCAGATACACAGGCAATGAAGGAAGCTATAAGGATAGGCATACCTGTAATATCACTCTGTGACGCAAACAACAAAACAGATTTTGTTGACCTTATTATTCCAACAAACAACAAGGGAAGAATGTCTCTTGCAGTTATATACTGGCTGCTTTCAAGGGAAATCTTGAAAAACAGAGGAGATATAAAATCATACGACGAAATGAAAGCTAAGGTAGATGATTTCGAAGTACAGATCTAAATATCCCTTAATCTTTCTATATAAATATATTTTAAATCATTGCCTATAAAGCCGGCAATCAGAGTCTTTTTCCTGACACTGGTGGATAATCTTATTGCCCTGCTTATTTTATACCATTTCTCAGAAGTCATAAGGCTAACAAGAAATTCCGCATGGTTTTCCATAGAATCTGAATAAATCCTGAAATTCTGCCCGTATTTAAATCCACTTTTGACAATAAAATGCCTTTTTATAAGATCCCTGTAAAGCTTATCCTCATCTGTTTTTAATTCTCCAGAAATATAATTTGCTTCAAACTGATTGAGTATTTTGACACCCATGAATTCCTGCCCGAACCATTCGGGATGGCTGTTTGTTGTGTAATATATGTTATTCAATTTTTCAGGATTTCCTATGGAAATATCTGAATCTGCGTTACCCTCCGGATCTATAAAATCCGCCCTGAAGTATGTTATGCTTTTTTCCTCATCAACAGTTATGAATATGGCAGGCAGGTCCACATAGAGGCTTGAGAAATCTATTAAATCGCCTTCCTTGATAAGTATAACAGGTATGCCGTATTCTCCGCCGGTTTTTTTGTAGAAAAACTTATTTCCATCCCTTTTTACAATTAGCCCTTTTTCTTTTAAAATAGAATATACGTAATAGATGTAAAGATCTTCGGTGAACACACTGCTTATAACCTGCGGCAATCCCATTTCCGGTTCCGGCATTATTTTTCCTTTCATATACAGGTATATGCATTCACAGGGGTTCAGTTCCAGCACATTATCCCTCATCTTTCCAACATGGTATTTATTGATTATCTGTGAAATATCCATGCCAGACAAAACAAAATGTGTGTTTCTGCATACGATTTCCATGCATGGTATTATTTACTCGGATTATAAATTTTTGCCAGAGCATAACCTATAACATCGTTTAAAATGCCTGAAAAATCATCATGGCTACTGTAAATAAAGTATATTGATCCGTACTTGTCCGCAAGTTTTGATATTTCAGGTTCCCAGAACTCTGATGCATACCTCATATCCGATTTGGTAGCAATAATAAATACTTCCATATCCGGAAACTCGCTTAGAAATTTGCCTGCATCCTGCAAGCTTTCCATATCGGTAATATCCACAACAAACAATACGAATGTTGATTTGGAAAGAAATTTGTCATTCAGTGTTTCATATGGCATTTCAAGGAATAAAAGGTCTATATCATAATCCTCGGACATAAAATTTGTATTTACTTTCTTCCTGATAAACCCCCTGCTACTTATCTGTGTGGCCGTATTGTAAACAGCCCTGGAAACTATAGAACTTTTTCCAGAATTTTTTTTGCCTGTAACCGTAACTTTCCAGATCAGCTTCTGAACCATTAGGGTTTGAATTAAGAACCATTATAAAACATTTTTTAATTTTCAGATAACACTCTGCTTTCGTATATCCCTATTATTTTATTCCACTGAATAATTTTAAATATCCAGGTTATATTATATAGTATGGAGTTTCAATTTTCTAATAAGATGAAAAATATAAAGTCCTCTGAAATCAGGGAGCTTTTAAAATATATCCATATGCCCGGCATGATATCCTTCGGCGGTGGGCTTCCGAACCCTGAAAGCTTTCCGGGCGAAGAGCTAAGGAATATACTTGACGATATAATGGAGAACTATGTTTCTTCTGCATTGCAATATGGCCAGACCAACGGTCTTCCTGAGCTTAAGGAACAGCTGGCTGCATACCTGAAAAGTGATGAAAACATAAATGTTGACCCGGAAAATATATTGCTTACAACAGGTTCACAGCAGGCACTGTATGCACTGCCTTTAATATTCGCAAATGAGGGCGATTATGTCATAACAGAAGCACCAACATATGTGGGTATGCTGTCTTCATTGACTGCCAGTGGAATCAGGTCTCAATCTGTAAGCATGGACGATAACGGGATGATAACGGACGAACTGGAAGAGAAGCTTAAATCCATGAAATCAAAGGGAATTATGCCAAAATTCATTTACACAATACCCACTTTCCAGAACCCTGCCGGGTATACTATGCCACTTGACAGAAGAAAACATCTTCTGGAACTTGCACAGCAGTATAATATCCCTGTAATAGAGGACAATCCATATGGAGACCTGAGATATTCCGGGAAAAAATTGCCCACGTTGAAAAGCCTTGATACCAATGATATGGTTACATATCTTGGAACATTTTCAAAAATAATGGCGCCCGGGCTTAGAACTGGATTTACCGTTTCACAGCCTGAAGTCCTCGGTGAGTTTAACAAATTAAAGCAGTCGCTTGACCTGACATCCGATTCACTTTCCCAGTATATAGCCTATGAATATATCAGGAAAGGCATAATATATAAGCAGATACCTAAAACAATAGAACTGTACAGAAGAAAAAGGGACATAATGCTCGAAGCACTTGATGATGAAATGAGTGATGCCACATGGTCCAGGCCCGAAGGCGGTATGTTTCTCTGGGTAAAACTTAACAAGGATATGGATGCCTTAAAAATGCTGAAAAGGGCAATAAACAATAAAATAGCATACGTTACCGGGTCAGCTTTTTACCACAACAATCCGGAAATGAATACCATGCGCCTGAATTTCACATATTCCAGCGATGAAGACCTTAAGGAAGGCGTTAAAAGGCTGGCAAAAACCATTAAAGAGGAAAAACAATCCCTTTAACTTTTTACTTAATATTTTATAATAATTTCTTATTTACTTATAATGATAACACTTGTGGGTGGCACATTTAATAGATTTCATAAAGGGCATGAACAGCTTCTTCTTGCGGCATATAATACAGGAAATAAGGTAATGATAGGCGTAACCTCTGATGAATATGCCCGTAAGCATAAAAATATAGTTATTTCCTATAAAAGGAGAAAGGCGAGAGTTGAGAGGTTTATGCAGAAATTTACTGATAATTATGAGATCCATCCTCTTGATTCCATGTTTGGAAATACGCTTGATGTGAAAGATGCCATACTGGTTGTTTCGCCGGAAACGCATGCAGGCGCCATAAGAATTAATGAACGGCGCTTATCTATGGGCAAAAATCCACTGCATATTGTTAAAATACCTTTTACACTTGGGGAAGATTTATTCCCGATCAGCTCAACCAGGATAATTAAGGGAGAAATAACTGTAACCGGCAAAAGGAAAACACCTGTAAATATAGCAATTTCCACCGGAAATGAATTGAAACTGGAAGCAACGGAAAAGTTTATCAAAACTATCATGAAAAATTACAGGATCACAAGGAATACCGAATATTCAACAGGAAGTGAACAACCTTTCGGAAGTGATACAATACGTTTTGCAACAGATAGGGCAATGTACGGATTAAAAGATAATGATTACTCAATAGGAATCGAATCTGGAATTTTTTACAATCCTGTTAATAATATGTATTATGACCTGCATTACTGCGTGGTAATAGACAGATACAGTGTGATAACTACAGGTTTTGGGTCCGGGTTCCAGATGCCTGATCAGGTTATAGATGCCATTAAAAATGGCACCAGCACCAATGAATTTGTGGAAGCTAAGTATGGTATTAAGAAAATCGGGCATGGCAGAGGCATATCCGGGCTCATTTCAGAAGATTCAGTAACCAGGGCTACACTTGTATATGAATCAGTAAGAAATGCATTTATCCCGAGAATGAGGCCGGATATTTATTGCCGGCGTTTTGATTAGGAAACAGGCTTCGCAGATGCCTTAATTTTTGTTCCACGTGCCGAGAAATATATTCCTATTCCAACGAGCGCCAGTCCAATGATTTCGTAAAATGATGGAATTTCGTTCAATATTATTATACTGAATACCACAGATAATGCAGGAACAAGGAAAAGGAATGAGGAAACAGTAGATACGCCATATTTTCTATTTAAATGCAGAAAGGCGAAATATGCAACAGCAGTACCAGGAATAGCTATTATAAGTACAAGCAATATCAATATGAGGGAGGGTTCAAAAATGGATATGCTTGGAGTAGCGATTCCGGCTATAAGCAGGGATGGCAACAATGCAAATCCCATCTGGAAAAAATTAGTAGATTCCCTATCCCTTTTCACATGGTATTTCATGAAATATATTGTACCGATGGCCCATACTATGGCACCGAGGAGGGCTATTATAATTCCTGGCTTGAAGCCTGAAAGGAGTGAATTGGAAAATATTACAAGCAAACCGGCAAATCCAATTCCTATACCGAGAAATACATACTTATTATACTGTTCCTTGAGAAATACTATAGCCATTAATGTTGATATTATGGGGTATGTATATATTATAATTGAAGTCAAAGAAGCTGATATTGTTGTTTCAGCAAGAAACCACAATTCCATCCATATCAATACATTTAACAGTGAAAGAATAAAAAGTGGTATTATTTCAGCCTTTGTAATCCTGAGGTGCAATTTTGGGCGGAATATTATATAGATAAATATAGATGAGAATAGTATTCTGTAAAATAATAGTGTGAATGGCCCTGTATAATTAAGGGCTATTTTTATAACGGGATAATTAATAGACCATGAAATTACCATAGTAGCAAATAATAGTATATCGGCCTGTTTGCCCATATTCCAGACATCAAGGCATTATTAATAAATTTGTCCTGCAAAGTTTATGGTGGTTAATTTATGGTATTTATTGTTAACTTTAAACATTAAATAATGTTTAAATAGCCATTTACAATAGATTATATTATGGTAACCAAAGAAGAAGTTCTTGAAGCGTTAAAAGAGGTATCAGACCCTGAAATAGGGATGGATGTGGTCAACCTTGGTTTAGTTTACGATGTTGAAATTACAGATGGAAACAGGGTTTACATAAAGATGACTATGACTGCCCCAACATGCCCTGTGACACCGTGGATTTTATCAGAAGCACAAAAATCAGTTGAAAACCTTGCAGATGTGGAGGCAGCTGATATAGAACTCGTATGGGATCCGCAATGGAACCCGGAAATGATGACAGATTACGCCAAAGAACAATTAAATATGTACTGAATATAAATGGTATATAAATTAAAAGCTTTATATACCCTTTAAATATAAACATATTGATTAATATGAGCGAAATGGAAAAAATAACCATAGAAAATATAGTTGCATCAACTTCACTGGCGGAACATTTAGACTTAAGCCGCATTGCATTAGCCCTCGAAGGTTCAGAATATGAACCGGAACAGTTCCCTGGATTGATATACAGGTTAAAGGACCCGAAAACAGCTGTACTGATTTTTAGAAGCGGAAAAGTAAACTGCACAGGCGCAAAAAATCTTGAAAATGTCAAAAAGACCATAGATATCATTATTGACAAACTGAAAAAAGCTAAAATAGAGGTATATGACAATCCCGATATTATAGTTCAAAATATTGTTGCAGTATATGACCTTGAATCTGACCTTAACCTTACAGATATAGCAATGTCCCTTGGCCTGGAAAATGTGGAATACGAGCCTGAACAATTCCCCGGTCTTGTATACAGGGTTGAGGAGCCAAAGGTTGTACTGCTACTTTTCGGTTCCGGTAAAGTTGTATGTACCGGTGCAAAGGAAGAGAGCGAAATAGAACAGGCAGTAATAAAGGTTAAGAAAGAACTTCAGAAAGTCGGATTAATTTAAATCGCCTTTAATAAGTTCTCTTAACAGGGAAGTTGCATAAATGCCCTTTCCCAGGGAAAAATTTATTCTATTTTTTTCTATTATTTTGAAATCTACTGGAAGCACAGACATTATTCTATAATCGCCGGATGAACCCAGCCTCCTATCAGAACTCAAATTGAAATCCTTTTTCTCTATTCCTTCCTCCGCCATTATTCTGCTTTCTATTTCCCCTTCAATGCCTGAAGATAGTTCCGTTGAATAGCCAATTAAGGGTATAACTGTCCGGATCCTGTTTTCCCTGGAAAGATTGTTGAGTTTTTCGATATTATATGAAGATGCACGTATTAACTGGCTGCGATCCGGGTTAAAATACCTGTCAACGGGATAAAGCAAATCCCCTTCCAGGACTTTATGCATGCTTCCGGCATATTTCATCCTGTCAGAGAGTATTCTGTTAAAAAGATATGACTGGTAAGCATGTATGAATAACATAGATAGGTTTCTGGGAAATACGCTGAATGCGTTTTTATATGTATTTTCCCTTATAATATAACCCAGCAATGAGCGTTCAAATGTCAGGTATTCAGGAAACTCTTTTATTGCCCTTTTCGCATCCCCGGTCTCTCCGAATGTTCTTCTGTAATCCTCCCGGTCAAATTCGGGATCATAAATATATGTTTTAACAGCATCTTCATATTTATTCTGTACCAGCAGTTTACCAATTTTATGGGTATTTGCCCTTATGCTGCCAAATCTCTGGTACCCATAAAAATTTGGGAATCCTCCATTTTTAACTATGCTCTCCACGGTCTCCCCTATTTTCTGTGTATTATCATCAGTAGATTGTATGCTTATTATGAATTCATTCCCCAGTAAATCGCCCAGTTTAACCAGTTTATCTGTACGGAAGGATGAAATAATCTCGGCATCCTTTATAGATATATTATTGATTTGCTGATTTTCCGGCATATTGATGCAGAAGTACTGTGTTGTTATGCCTATTTTATCCTTGGTCCCTGCATATGTTATCCTTTTATTGCTTATATGCAACTGATCTGCCAGGTACATCAAAAATTTATTGGTATCCCAGTTCCGCAGGCGCACCTTTAATATGGTATACTTGCCATTATTGTTTTCAGGAATTGTTACAGGTATCTCATTTACAATAAAACTTTCCGGATCATATTTAATATTACCATCAATGCCAGGAGTATCAGTAGAATATCCATTAATGCCTATGATGCTATCTTCCATGAGACCATATAACCTGAAGATATAATAATAAGCCGGAGTTTAACCTAAAAACAACTGTCATATGTTTAATTTTATTAACAGGGATTCCTGGCATAATAATAAACACGTTCCAGAAGGCCATTCTGTACTTTTTTTATGCCCAGTTTATTGCTATCCACCATTTCGTTAAGAAGAAATTCCAGTTCATTTTCAACAAGTATCTGGGCTCCTATTTTTAAATAACCTGCCTTAGAATTATCCGATGTGCTGTATTTTCCTATCATCTTATCGGCAATTTGATCCTGTGTCATTTCTGTATTTCCAAGTATTTCAAGGACGTTTTCACAATCCATATAAATAGTAGATTATTAAAGGTTATAAAAGGTTTTCAATGTGAACAATTATGTACATAACCTGCTGAAATATGATGCAACAGATAAAGCATATGGTATATAAATATAAAAAATAATTTATGTTTCAGTAGATGCCAGAATTCTGGTAATTTGGAGGTTCTGAAACAATGCGTATGTCATGGGGGTGGCTTTCCCTTAATCCACTATTGGTGATTTTTATAAATACTGCTTTTTTCTTTAACTCCTCCAGATTTTCTGCACCAAGGTATCCCATGCCGGTCTTTATTCCACCAACGAACTGGAACAGGTTTTCGGAAACTTTGCCCCTGTATGGTACTGAACCTTCCACGCCCTCGGCTATGAACTCATTTGTCCCGAGTTTTTCATATCTATCTGATTTTCCGGCCTTTATGGCGCCTATTGACCCCATTCCCCTGTATGCCTTGTATTTCCTGCCATTTATTATCATTTCTGTACCCGGGCTCTCCTCTGTGCCTGCAAGCAGTGACCCGAGCATAACGGTGGAAGCTCCAGCCGCCAGTGCCTTTATCATATCTCCTGAATACCTTATTCCACCATCAGCTATTACAGGAATTCCATGTTCGCTGGCAACGTCCGCAACATCTGATATGGCAGTTAGCTGTGGAATCCCTACACCTGCAACTATCCTGGTTGTGCATATTGAACCGGGGCCTATGCCAACCCTTAAACCATCAACGCCAAGTGAGATTAGATCCTCCGCAGCCTCCGCTGTTGCAATATTGCCTGCTATTATGTCTATATGGATTGCATTTCTTATCTTTTTAAGGGATGAGAGGACATTTTTATTATGGGCGTGGGCTGTATCTATTACCAGAAAATCAGATCCTGCGTTTTCAAGATTGATAGCCCTATCTATATCGTATGCCCCTATAGCTGCACCCACCATGAGCTGGCCCTGTTCGTCCCTTGATGCATTGGGGAATTTTTCCCTGGTCTTTATGTCTTTAGCTGTTATTAGCCCGACCAGCCTTCCCTTAGAGTCCACAAGTGGTAGCTTTTCAACCCTGTTTTTATAAAGTATAAACTTTGCATCTTCTATTGAAACGTTCTCATCAGCAGTAATTACGTCCTTTGTCATTATATCCTTCACTGTGCCTTCTGACTCTGAAAATTCAAGATCCCTCTTGGTTAAAATCCCTATTAGCTTCCCGGAAGCTACAACGGGCAAACCGGCAATATTTTTTGTTTTCATGAGAGTTCTGGCTACATTTACAGGAGTGTCAGGAGCTATTGAAAAAACGTCCCGGATTATAATGCTCTCCTCTTTCTTAACCTTCTTAACCATCTCAACCTGTTCATTCGCTGACATATTGCGGTGAATGACACCAATAGCCCCATATCTTGCCATTGCAATTGCCATTGACTCCTCTGTTACTGTATCCATGGGCGAGCTCACAATCGGTATGCCAATGCTGATATGCCGCGAAAATTTGCTTGATACATTTGCGTTTTTAGGTTCTATCGATGAATGCAATGGTTTTAAAAGTACATCGTCAAAAGTATAGCCCTCTGTAATATTTTGGAATTTTTCTCTAAACATGTCAAGTTAAGACTTACACAGTATTTAAGATTATTTATAATTCAACAGTATTATCTGGCAGTACATGCATTTGAATTATAAAAACAATAAAAATTATAGCAAAGATGTATTATTGATGTAATGGACCTGATAGAGAATCGCAAAGAAGTGCTGGTGTATTTCCAGTCGAAAGGCATCATGGTGACAAAGAAAGCACTTGATGTGATACTGGATTCCAGCATGGGGGAGCTATTGCCTAAAATGGTCACGCAGGAAGTGCTTGACACGGGATTTCTCACCGAAAACGATGTGATAAAATTAATAAGAAGCCCACAGCGCAAGAAAATGGATTTCGAGGTATATATACCGGACATAAAAGCCCATAGCTCTGTTGAAGATTTCCAGGAAATGTTTATGGACCGCTATGAAAGGCTTAAGAAAATAATAGTGCAATCATCTGAAATGAGGGGGACATACACCATCAAAAGCGCAAAAAAGGCCCAGGGCAAGGTAAAAATTGTTGGCATGGTTTCCGAGGTAAGTACAACTAAAAACGGCCATAAAAGGCTATTGCTTGAAGACCTTGATGATAACATCAACGTTTTCCTTTTAAAAGGGAAGGGAATGAACAATGAACTGATACTTGAGGATGAAGTGTTAGGGGTCATAGGGTCTGTAAGCAATACAGGCAAGGATCCCGTTCTGTTTGCTGATGAAATTATACGGCCGGACATACCCTATAAATTAATAGATGAACAGAAAAAAGACCCTGTTTTTGTGGCATCATTATCAGACATACATGTGGGTAGCAAGACCTTCAGGAAAAACGATTTTATGAAAATGATTTCCTGGATAAAAGCATCCGAAGAAGAGGCGTCAAAGCTCAAATATCTGATACTTAGCGGCGATGTTGTGGATGGAATTGGGGTATATCCCGGGCAGGATAAAGACCTGGAGATATTGAATCCATATGAGCAATACGAAAAACTCGCAGAATATGTAAATATGGTTCCGGATGATGTGAATGTATTTATTATGCCTGGAAACCATGATATTGTCAGGCTTGCAGAGCCACAACCGGTATTTTCACAGAAAATAAAGAATTTCTTTAATGAAAATGTAACATTGCTGCCAAATCCATACAATCTGGTTCTGGAAAATAAAAATGTCCTGGTTTACCATGGCATGTCGCTCAACGATATGATAGAGCTGGTTCCGGGAGCCAGTTATGCAAGCGTAGGGTCTTCAATAGAAGAACTATTAAAAAGAAGGCACCTGGCTCCAGTATATGGCGGCAAAACGCCAATAATACCTTCAAAAAGAGATTACCATGTAATTGATCAGGTGCCGGATATTTTCATTACCGGGCATATACATTCATTCTCACAGGGAAGCTATCGTGGAGTGCGCTATATCAATGCATCAACATGGCAGTCCCAGACAGATTACCAGAAAATGATGAATTTTTCCCCCAATCCCTCTATAATGACGTTATTTGATCTAAATTCAAAAACACAGATTATAAAGGATTTTAAAGAATCATAGGGTACTTTTAATTATTTCTTCTATTTCCTTTTTGAAGGTGTTCATAAAATCGTTCAGTGCTTCCTGTTTTATTCCATTAGGGGCACTGACTAGGCCGATTTTGGCTGTAACCTTTGCCATTTTTGCCAGGGAATCGTATTCCTTTATTTTAGCCTCCATAAATTCTTCTATTACCTCACTTATCTGCTTTTTGAGATCTTCGTCCTCGTTAATCTTCTTCCTTATATATTCCTTAACCAGGTCCTTGAATATGTCACGGATAGCTTCAAAATACATTTCTTCAGAAGGAGCGGAATTTATAATATTATTCAGGTATTCGTTTACGTCTTTTTTCATAACACATTAATTGCTATCAGTAATTAAAGTTTAACCTATATTAAATCTACCAGAATTGATAGCCATAATTCCAGTTATCCTGAATATCATATATTGCCAAAAGTATTATATAAATATATATCCTTCATGTCTTATGAATAAAAAGATACTGGCAATAGGAATTGTTATGATCATATTGGGCATAGCAATGGCGGCCGGGGGAACTGAGTATTTCCAGAGTTCTTTTAACAGTGTATCGAATTCACATTACACATACAATGCAACAACTGCATTAAATGTTTCAAATCCAATCCATATTAAAACAGGGTATCTTGTTCTTATTGAGGGCAGTGTTGGAGATTCCGGACTGGTAACACATTCCAATCTGTCAATGGTTACCAATTTAACGGCACTTAAATCCCACGAAGAAAAGGTAACAGATTCATCCGATGGGATAGAGCTATTTTTAGGATTGCCTGCCGGCACCTATAATTATGTTTATGCTAATAATACAACATCCACTGCACCTACATACGGCTATATAACAGGAGGGCAATTTGATACCATGGCTGGCCTGGCAGTTGGTGGAGTACTTATCGGAATAATAGGATTTATTGTAATGATATACGGTGCAATTAAAAAGGAAAAGCCAAAAAACCCATATGCCGCTGATGATCCTTACAACATAGACAACATAAAACTGTAACATTCTTACCGGCTAAAATGGAGCTATGCTGCTATTGGCCAGATATACACGGTGCTATGTCACGGCATATATTTACGGTATAAAATATCATAAATGCGTTCTATTTCATTGTTTCTATTATCACTTTAATATTTATTATATATCGCCTGCAATTTTTTTGTAGCATACTTTTGATATGGAAGAAAAATAAAAATTATGAAATGAAGTAAAATTATTATAATAAAATATCCTGCAAACTTCAATGGCTGGAAAATAATTTCTTTATGCTCTTAGATCCGGAACCGTGATTGCCGAATTCGATGGAATAGAATAATAAAAGGAAAATAGCCGCAACGAAAACGGCTATGGCCGAGTTGAGCGCTTCATTGCCGATTGTCAGGACAACAGGAAATATAAAACCTGCAACTGCCGAAAAATTCATGCTGGGGCCTATCTTATTTGCATCTATATCCATATTTCTGCTTATTATAGGCAGAAGTGAATTAACACCCAGGCCAAAAGCGGTAAAGAGCACAGCAAACACAATGTTCGTTGTAGCGAAAAATATAATTCCGCTAATTGCAACTATTATCAGGGATGAAAACAATGTTTTCTTCAGGGAAAAACGGATTATAAGGGCAGGCAGGAGCAGATATGCAAATACAGCAATAGAATATGCAATTATAGATTCCGTAAAGGATGATGGGCCCAGGTAAGATGGAACTACTTCAAGAACATAAGCAGGAGTGAATCCCAGTAAGAATACAAGGAATACCTTGATTGAAAAATCAAAATGGAACTTTTTCAACATTGGAGATATAATATTGTGTTTTCTGGAAAACAGCAACGCCGGTGCAAATACTATGCCTGCAATAGAAACCAGTTCCCATGACCCTAAAATCATGAAGAATATGGCGCCCATCAACCATCCTATAGCCCAGCCTCCCATTGTAAGCCCTATAATTTTTCTATCTCCCGTGATGGATGAAACTTCTATAGCTGCTGAAGTGGCCAATCCAAAAAATATGCCTATTATAAACCGGCTAGCAAAGAGTTCAATGAATGTTGTTTCATACCCCATTATAAATGATATTATTGCCATTGAGGTTATTGCAAGCAATGCCAGCCTGGGAACCCCTATCTTTCCAACATAGGAATACACAAATGGGGTTACCATCCTTCCAATAAATGGAATTCCAAGGAGAATAAATGATTCAATATAGGTGAAATGCAATGTGGTTACTATATCATTGATGAAAAATGCGAAATCCATCAAAAAAAATGTGGCTACAGAATAAGAAAATATTGGCAGAATTTTATTGAATTCTTTTCCCGATATCCCAATATTATTTATGTGCAAATTTAACATATACTACGAAATTCGAGATTAATATTTATACGTTATTCATTATATTATTATTTATATATCATAACTACAAATTAAACATGGTGTATTGTATCCTGTTTATTAGTAATGGTTTGCATAAACTACTTCTATATTAAAAAATATAGCATATAATATTTGCTCGAGAATTATGAGACAGGCAACAATTCGATTATGGGGAATACCCGTTTATCTGGTTCTCTACAAACAATGAAATCGCAGGTTGAAAAAATAAATGATGAAACGGTAAATTAAGAGTTAATAAATAATATTACATAAATTTATATACAATTTACGTAATTCGTATTTTCTATACTATAATAGTAATAAATTTATAATAAGTCAATATAAAGTGAAAATGAATATTGTAGAAAAAATTCTTTTCAACCATTCAGCAGAGCCGGTAAATAATATTTCGCCCGGGGATATAGTAACGGTGAACGTTGATAGGACAATAATTGTAGACATGGCTGCTCTTCACCCTGAATTCATTGAGAATCCTCCGGTAAAACCATTTAATCCTGAAAAAATTTCGCTGGTGTTTGACCATTATGTTCCAGCTCCCGGCATAGAAATTGCAAACAGGGTGAACAGGCTCAGGAAACTGGTCAACAGATGGGGCATAAGGGATTTTTATGACGTTGGCAGGGGAGGCATTTCACATGTGCTGGGAGGGGAAAAAGGATGGTTCAGGCCAGGAAGCTTAATAGCCAATACTGATTCCCATACAATAGCAACAGGCGCTTTCAATACCCTTGGAAGGGGACTGGGGACACCGGAGATCATGAACATTATAGCTACAGGCAAAACATGGTTTCTCCTGGGAGAAACGCTGAAGGTGAATCTAGAAAACAGCATGAGGCCTGGCACTTCAGCAAAAGATGTGTTTTTTTATATGTCATCGGTGATCGGCGATGTGCCTAACAAAAATATTGAATTTTCAGGAAATGGCATATATTCCCTGAACATAGACCAGAGAAGCTCCATATCAACAATGTGTGCTGAAGTAAGTGCCGAATTTGCTGTGTTTCCGGAGGATAAAGTATTAAGGCAATATATGGTTGAACGTGGATATGGCAATTATAGACCTGCTGCACCGGATAGAGATGCAGAATATGCAAATGAAATTAACATAGATATGGAAAAAATAGAGCCCATGGTTGCATTGCCCGACAGGATTATTAATAATGTTAAACCTATCTCAGAAATCGGGAAAGTAGAAATAGATGTGGCTGTGGTAGGGTCATGTGCCAACGGGCGGCTATCAGATTTACGGGATGTCGCGGAAGCGGTAAAGAATAAAAAAATTAATGATAATGTAAGATTCATAGTGACCCCGGCATCAAAGGAAATATATGAGGAGGCTTTGAGGCTCGGGTATATAGATACAATAATAAAATCAAATGCCATGGTTACCAATCCCACATGCGGTGCATGCCTTGGCGGTCATATGGGTGTTGTAGGAAATGGGGATACAGTATTGAGTTCTACAACCAGGAACTTCAAGGGAAGAATGGGTGCCGGTGGTGCCAGGATATACCTTGCATCCGCCAGGTCTGTGGCTATTTCTGCTATAAATGGGTATATTTCGGGTGGTTTCAATGAATAAAATAGAAGGAAAAGCATGGATCTTTGGAGACGATATCAATACTGACTTGATGTATCCACAGATATGTTATACATTGCCGGAGAAAGAAAAACCCCATCATGCCATGGAGGCAAACCGCCCTGGCTGGGCTTCTTCAGTCCGCAACGGCGACATAATTATTGCAGGGAAAAATTTTGGTACCGGTTCAAGCAGGCCCGCAGCCGACAATATAAAGAATCTTGGCATAAGCTGTGTTCTTGCGGAATCATTAAATGGGTTATTTCTGAGAAATTCTGTTAACTCTGGATTGCCTTCGCTTGAAGTGCATGGAATTTCAGGAATTGTAAAGGAGGGCAATATTGTTGCCATTGACTTTAGCAGCAATACTGTTATGGATAAAGAAACAGGAAAAGTAATGAAGTTCAAGCCATTGCCTGCATTCCTCATGGAAATAATAGATAATGGAGGAATAATAAATATACTGAAAAATAAAGGTTTGCTCGGCCCACCATTATGATGGGACAACCTTTATCAGGTTGCCCTTCGCCAGGAATATTAAAGGCACAAATATTAATCCCAGTATGCCCATGGATACCCATGCAAGTTCATAATTATACTGTGATACAATTATTGTGAAAATGACGGGGACTGCAACGGCTACCAGAAGTTGCAATGTGTTTACAAAGGAAAGTGTGAGGGATACCAGGTCCCTTCTGGCCAGATACCTTACAAGGGTATATGTTATGGACATCCCGTACACGGTAATCATGCCCATTGCAATAGCTATAATTATTATGAATATGTAATAATGGATAAAACCGATCAAAATCAGGAGTATGGAAAGTACGATATTTATTGCCAGGAATGTCCCGATCTTGTATTTAGTCCTTGAAAAATGATATCCCCCAAGAACCCCACCTAAGAAACCGATAAGAAGGTATAATGAAGATATGCTGCCAGCCAGGTCAACACTATACTTTATGGATTCCAGGTAATACACGAAAAATTGGCCCAGTATGGTTTCGGCCACCATTGCTGCTATCCCTATAAAAGCTACCAGAATAATTATCCTGTTTGAGAATACTTTCTTAAAGCTGGCAAATATATCGGATTTGTTTGTTTTTATGTTTTCTATATTCCTGAATAGAAAAACCAGGACAAAAAATAATGCAAGTGTGAGAACGCCTGCGATTATAAAGGGGATTCTGTATCCCATATACTGGTCAAGGATTGCCCAGCCTATAATTCCTACTCCGCCGCCAACATTGAATGCACCGTTATAAATTCCTATATGGAACGCATATTTGTTTTCCGGCACAATGGATGCAAGAAGGCTTAAAGCCGGAGAGAAGAAGAGCGCAGCCGAAAGGCCTGCAAAGAATCTTGAGACTATTAGCTCGGTAAAGTTTACCGAAAGCCCTGATGTTATTGCAAAAATAGATACAAAGAGCAGCCCGATAAGCGATGTTGTCTTATCGCCTATATATGATGAAAGGTAGCCACCCAGAACCTGAAATACTGCAATTCCCACATAAAATGCGGTTACAAGTGTTCCAAGCTCAACAACAGTGAGGTTCATATCTGTTTTTATGTATTCCAGTGCTGGAGCCATGTCCATCCAGTTAAGGGCATATAATGCCCTGGCAGTGTGAACTAGCCCGGCTCTGGTACCATAATTCATCCACCATTATTAATATCACATTTATAAATCCATCTAACAGTTTAAAAACGTTCTGATATGTATATGGCGATATGATTGGAGTAGTGGCATTTATCAGGAATTTTTCGATCTAAAATCAATAAAATAATTAAATCATCTAATGTTGATTGCTAACTACTTTAAGGTCAAGCAGTGAGGCTTATACTTGCCGTCTTTCTTTTTACAAAGAAATTAAAGCGGGCCTATTGGCTGGTTGGCAGGATACCTGTCCCTAATATTCATGTGGTGCAATGCAATTTACTTCTCTATTGAAAACGTAGGGAATATATTTAAACCTTAACTCATCATTTTCTGTGGAATATGTTATTCTAAATTTCATGTTTTATTATTTCCATATTACCAATTTTCCTGTGGTTTTTATTAATTGTGATATCACTAAATATGCAGTGTTATGGGAGATAACGGCCTTAAAATCTATTAACAGGTTCGCAGAAAACCGGCGAGCCCGGGGAAATGAAAGTTAAATTAAATATAGGGGGTTCCGGTATTCTCAGAGGTGGGTACCAACTTGTGATACTGTGTTGTTATACAGGGAGGGCCTGGATTCTAAAGTATAATTATAATTGAAAGTAATTGGTTTTCCAGTGAAATGGTATATCCAGACATTGTATACCGGCACTATATTAAATGAAACGTATATTGAATTATTGTCTGAAGAATGAAACACAGTGCATAAACTCCATTCAATGGTTTTATTATTCCATGTGTAAGCTGCTGGCTTGTTGAATAACCCTGGAAAATTATTTAACTTAAGATTAATATTTTTTATTTCAATGGCCGTTGATGTTAATGGAAAATTTAGTGTTTGATTGAGTTTGTATACCTGTATATTGCCTATATAACCACTCTCGCCTGTTGTATATATCTGTGGTATATACCAGTATTCAATAACATATTCTACTTTAGATTTTCCATATGTTAAATTAACGTATTTTAATTCATAAGTTATATTCTTAGCTATGCAATTTTTTAGCTGTTTCTGATCTATTGTTGTTTTTATATTTGTTTTTGGCTCTGTTTCAAAATTGTAACCTGTAAATGATATAATTATAATAATTACGATTAATATTACTAAATATTTAATTGTAGATTTTCTCATATTTATCACGTGCTTGAATACTGTTCAAGATCAAAGTTTTCACTTATTTGAGCCTTGTATTGCTGGTTTTCAAATTCTACTGGTTTCATATCACTGTTAGTTATTGTAAATGTGCTTGTATAGGTCATTGGATCGGCATAGGGATTAGTGTGTGTTCCGTATGGCTGTTGAAAATGAAATTCTAAGCAGTCTCCAAATTCATGTACATCATATGTATGGTATTCGGGTATGAATCCATACAGATAAGTCCAGTAACTAAGTGTTATTGGATTCCAGTAAACACCGGCTTTTGCTGATGTAGTTGTACCGGCGTTTGCTGTGATTTGATATCCATTGGTCACATCTCCGGCGGAAACATCACTACTTGATGAGAACAATGATGACGGATTTGGGATCGATATTCCTTCAATAGCCAATATGGAATTAAGGAAGAAAAATGCCGCATTTATAGCACTTTGTATTTTTGGGCAAGATTGTTCTTCATGATATTGAAGAACACTATAATAATTCCTTTCCACAAAATTACTATTCCCCCCATTACTATCAACGATTTTTTGTTCTATGCAATTGACATCATATGAAGATGATGTTGGGCTGAATGTGGTATCTATTTCTACATAAGCTTTTGTAGAATCGGCATACAAAGTACTTCCAGTTTGTGCCGTTTCTGTTATTACGCCAATTTCCTTACCATTTGAATTAAACAGGCATGCGCCCGTACTTATGCCTGTTGTTATAGTGCCATAAGTGACAACATTAGAACCCCTATAGTTTTCTATTACAGGGTCTATGGTATATGTTTCATTTTTTGTTAATATTACATTATATGCCATGTTTAGAACAGCATAACTATTATCTTTCATTATTGTTGTGTGTAAAGGAAATGAAGCCGAAGGATTTATCATTACATTGTTGAATGATAAGCTATTGTATGGATTTTTTATATTGATTAAATTAATATATTTGTTGTTTGCGTAAACATTACTGAATTCATTATTTATATTATGGTTATTTTCCATTATATTACTGGACGGCAACATTAAATTGAATTGCACTGTATAATTGCCTGTTGTATTTTTTAAATTTTTAATCGTTATATCTGCATGCACACTGTTATTATAGAATAAATAAATATACGCTACTTTTATAGATTTATCTTTTAATATTTCCACCGCAGAATTTTGAAATTTACTAACTATTTTTTTATTATCTATAATGTTTAATTTCTGGCTATTTGTATTATTTGATATGATCCATTGTGATGGGTAATACTGGTTATTTAATTTAATATAAGGATCATTGCCTGAAAATGTTACACCGTTATTATTAAAATCGTATGCTTTTCCGGCAGGCTTTATATTAAATACAGGTATTTTATTGATGCTATTACTGATGCTAGCTATCTCCGGCACGGATGATGCAATGTTTGTGTTATTGCTTATCGCAGGTGAAAAAGCCGTAAAAACAAAAATTAGTGCCATTGTTACACCTATTATTACCCTTTTCCTATTCATAATGATATTAATACATAAATATATATATATTTCAGTAACAATATTAATAAATAATTTATTATTTAATAATTTACCGGTCAATCTTTATATTAGTTTCCAGTATTTATACCTGATCATCTGCAATCTCATCAAAATTATATGAATTTGAATGCTATTTCCATGGGATTAATTATCAAATAATACACTTTCAATTAAAATTCCATAATTCCTGATAAAAACGGAATAAAAATATTATTATAAATTTTAAATCTATTACCTTTTAGGGAATATATCCGTACCAGGTTGTTCATCTATCCATTCAGATGATGTAGAAACTTCCGAAATAGTTTCCTTTTATTATGTAAAATCTTATAAACCATGGATAGCTCTGTTTAGCTTGCCTATTATAGCATCCCTATTAGTTGGTTTTCTCTTCCTCATACATAATATTTCCTCAACTTTTCATATATATCCTTGTCGGGAATCAATGTTTTTAGCTTCTCCAGCATACTTTCAGCGTCATATGTGACCCTTTTAAATGAGATAGCCATGGTTTCAGTGTCTATAACTGCATATGATGGCTTGCCGGTGAAATCCCTTGGCTGGCCAACGCTTCCCGGATTGATTATTTTATTGCGGTAAACCATCATAAAATGTGTGTGCCCTATGAGTATATAATCATGGCTATCAAAAAATGGCTTGTTCCTAAACACCTTTTCAGCTTCGTTGGCAAACAGGTATCCATCAAGGTTGTTGTATGGCGACGCGTGTGCCATATAGAATTTCTTTCCATCTATTTCAGTGTCAGTATTTAATTTAAATGTTTTAAGAAGAGCCATATCATTTTTACCCAGTAATTTCATACTTATATGCTCCCTTGTGTAATCACTGAGCTCAAGCATATCAAAGGAACAGTTGCAGGAGGAACCGGTGAGTACTGCGTTATCATGGTTTCCAAGTATATTTATGTCGCTATTGGCCTTGAGGAAATCCAGAACCCTGTCCGGTTCAGGGCCATAATCCACGGCATCGCCTAAAAATATCATTTTATCATATTTTTCTTTATCATATACCGATTGCAGGGCATCAAAATTTCCGTGTATGTCCGATAATACCAGCAGTTTCATTCTTTTATATGGGATCAACGTATTTAATTCATATGTATATAATTACATATGAAATATTATTTATATATGTATTTGATAACTTGCCAGATGGAAAAAATCAGGGATGTTAACATATATAAAATGCTGTCAGATGAAATAAGGCTGCATATTATGAAATTATTATCTGAAAAAGATATGCCTGTGTCTGATATTGTCAACGCACTTAATATTGAACAGCCATTAATATCCCACAAGTTAAAGGAACTCCGGGAAAATGGGATGACCATAAGCAGGAAGTCCGGGAAGAATATTATATACTCCATATCTGACACGTTACTGGAAGATGTTCTCCGTGTTACTGAAAATGCAGGAAATAAATTAGATTTAGCATGCAATTGTGTAGAATGCGATAACAACGACAAATGACATTATTATTTTACCTGGCACTTCTCATATTCGCCATCACACTGGTACTTGTACTTAAAAAGCCGAAAAATATAGGCATTGGATACTCTGCACTGGCAGGTGCAGTTGTTACCATTATCCTGGGAATTTCAACTTTACATGATATAATAACAGTATGGGATATAGTCTGGAATGCCACTTTTACATTTATCTCTGTTATTATAATTTCACTGATACTGGATGAAGCAGGATTCTTTGAATTTATTGCCTACAAAATGGCACTGTATTCAAGGGGGAATGGAAAAAAATTATTTATGCTTATAATTCTCCTGGGTTCCGGCATATCCGCAATTTTTGCAAATGATGGTACCGCGCTTATACTTACACCTATAGTCTATGCAATCCTTTACAGGTCAAATTTCTCAAAAAACAGGATACTCCCGTTTATTATGGCAACAGGTTTTATTGCAGATACTGCCAGCATACCATTTATTGTCAGCAACCTTGTCAACCTGGTAACTGCTGGATACTTCCATATAACGTTTTCAAGGTATACTGAAATTATGCTTATCCCGGACATAGTATCTGTTGTCTCCAGCCTGTTTGTGCTGTATATATACTATCGCAAAAATATAAGGGATGATTTTCACACTGACCCTGCAGTAAAACCTTCTTCATTCATAAAGGATAGAAGAATATTCCTGATGGCATTTCCAGCCACAGTACTCCTTATGGTTCTTTACTTTCTATCAGGGTTCATAGGAGTCCCAATTTCCTTTATTGCGATGCCTTTTGCACTGATATTTTATATTGTTGCCAGACTTGGCGGGAGAATAGATGCAAACCATGTTATAAAAATTGCCCCGTGGCAGGTTGTTTTGTTTTCACTTGGAATGTACATAATAGTATTCGGCGTAAGCAGCAATGGGCTCGATTCTATATACATTGTTATATTGAATTACTTTTCCTCGCTCCCTGGCCCATTCCCCATAATTACAACAGGGTTCTTCTTTGCCATGAATGCGGCATTCATGAACAATATGCCATCGGTCATGATAGGCGATATAGCAATATCGGGGATAGCACATCCCGGATTGCTTATGTATGCCAATATAATAGGCAATGACATAGGGCCGAAATTTACGCCTATAGGGTCACTTGCCACACTTCTATGGCTATATACCCTTGAAAGGAAAAATTCCATAAAGATTTCCTTCTCCTATTATATGAAAACGGGGTTTATCCTTGCTGTGCCTGTACTGTTTTTTACACTGCTTTCACTTTACATAATGTCTTTGATTGTCTGAATTTGCTATTTCTTTCAGGTCATCCTCACTGTAAACCATATTATTATTCTTAATTTTCTCCAGCATATATGATATTTTATTATCATCTGCGTTGATTCCCATATTTGCCAGCTTTTCACGCAGTGCGTGTTTTCCTGAATATTTGTCTATGGTGAAAGAATGCTGCAAGCCAAGCCTTGAAGGATCCATGAACTCATATGTTCCTGGATTTCTTATTATTCCGTCTACATGCACCCCCGATTTATGTGTAAAGGCAGTGGATCCGGTTACCGGATAATTAGGTGGCATTGTAATTCCACTGTATTTTTCAATAAGTTCAGAAAGAGGTTTAAGTGAAAGAAGGTTTATGGCATCCACACCTAAATGGTAATTCAACAGCACACCAAGAGCCTGTGTCGGGATTATTCCAACCCTTTCACCCAGGCCGTTAACAGTGGAATGTATGATGGTAGCGCCGGATTCTGCAGCAGCCAGTCCATTTGCAAGTGCCATTCCCATGTCATTGTGCCCGTGGAAATCGTATTCAACACCTTTTATATCACTTAAATTATTGAATATATATGCCGTTTTCTCCGGGGTCAGTATTCCAAGAGTATCTGCTATTGAAACCCTGTCTGCCCCTGCATCCACAGCTGTCCTTACCACATTCCTCAAAAAGTTTATATCGGTCCTGGAAGCATCCTCTGCGGTAAATCTTACGGGTATCCCTGTCAAGGAAGCATAACTTATTGAATCATATATTATATCCAGTGCCTCTGTGCGGCTCCTGTGTGTTTTGTTATCCAGATGTATATCACTTACACCGTAGAATATTGCTATCCTATCAACGCCAAGCGATGCTGCGGAATCGATATCAGAATTGACAGCACGGCTATGCGCAATTATCTCTGAATTGATCATCCCGGAAGCTTTCATATCCATTATTTCTTTTATAGCAGAGTAAATATCAGGCGAGACCAGTGGGTGACCTGCTTCAATCATTGCAACATGTGCATCTGATAGAAGTTGCGCAATTTCTATTCGCTGATTTTTATTGAAAAGCACCCCGGGAGTTTGTTCACCCTCCCTGAGTGTTGAATCCAGTATTCCAACTTTTAAAGGCATAGTGTTCTATATGCTCATTTAATAAATAAAATTTTCGTATTATTTCTACTAATTTCGTAAATTATGTGATAATACAAAATCTTTTTAAATGCTATTTGCTCATGGACGTATGATACTTTCAGTAGATGGTGGAGGAACAAAAACTGCCGCCATAATAGTGGATGAGAAGAATTACAGACTTGCTGGATTTGGAGTTGCCGGCCCGAGCAATGTCCGCAGTGTTACAGCATCAACTTCAAGAAAAAATATTTTAAAAGCTATTAAAAATGCTGAAAAGATGGCTGGAAGCGTTTCCATCACCGGTTCTATTTATGGAATAGCTGGATATGGCGATTCTATTGCATACACAGAGGAGATTAAATCAATTGTAAAGTCTATTGAAGCCATATCCGATGGAAAAGCTGTAATAACAAATGATGGAGAGGCTGCAGTATACCTTGTTACAATGGGCGATGATGGAATAGTTACTGCACTGGGCACCGGTTCCGTTGGAGCTTATATTAAAGATGGGAAAGTTAACAGGATTGGCGGATGGAGTTACCTTACGGATGATGTTGCTTCCGGTTACTGGATTGCAAGGAATGGAATAGAAATGGCTGAAAAAAGCTATGATGGCATTATAGGAAAAACATCACTTATTGAGAAATTGCAGGAACATTTCAAACTTCCGCTCCGTGACCTTGTTGCCGATCTGGAAGCGCATTTTAATAAAAGAGTCATGGCTTCACTGGCAATGGATGTCGACACAGAGGCTGAAAAGGGCGATAAGATTTCAGAGAATGTGCTTTATATGGCTTTTAACGAGATAAAATTAATGATAGATGGTATGAAAAAAAATTTTGAAAAGCCGGTGGCGGTGGGATCCATAGGAGGGGTTATGCAATCCAGAACAATAAGGGAACTGCTTCACCGGGAGTATAATGGAATTAAAATTTTTTATGGGTATCATGTTGCAATAGGGAATGCTATGAGGTTGCTTGGCTCCAGAAGCAGTGAAGTGAGAGATTCCTTTGTATCACAGATGGAAGAGAAAATCGATTTGCTTTCACAGTCAGAGAGAGACTTGCTTTTTATTAAGTAATATCTTTTTCTAAAAAGATACATATATATACACTTTCAATATTATAGATTCATGAGATACCATTTATCTGATATGCTTATACTTGAACAGGTTTCAGAAAGCCCTAAAAAACCTTACAGAATCATAAAAGGCATAGTGGGAAAATTTGATATTGAGTATAAACCCAGCACAGGTATGATATATCCAGCAATAGACCGGTTATTAAAAGCAGGTTATATAAAAAAAACCATTGATGGATATATAATAACAGAGGAAGGAAAAAAATACAGGTCAAACAACCGGGAAAACTATGAAAAGCTTATATCGAATTTTATGGATAATAAACTATTCTTCAGAAATCTAAGAAAGGCTGTACGTGATTTGATTTCCACAATAAAGGAATCAGACAAAAGCTATATAAGGGAAAATCAGGAAACTATTATAGAAGAGATAGGCGAAATTTCAAGAAAAATTAAAAATAAGGAGTGAATAATATGGATTATAGCATAGAAATAGACAAATTGACAAAGATATTTAACGGAAAAGTTACTGCTGTCGATAACGTCAGCTTGAAAATAGGATCAGGGCAGATATACGGCCTGCTCGGGCAAAACGGGGCAGGAAAATCAACATTAATTAAAATGCTTACAGGCAGCCTGACTCCAACATCCGGTACAGCTAAAATTGCCGGATTAGATTTAACAAAGGACTCAATGAAAATAAGAAAGATTACCGGTGTGGTGCCACAGGATCTTACAACGGATGGAGACCTAAGCGGGAGGGAGAACCTTAAATTGATTGCAGATTTATACGGCATACCGAAAAAAGAGGCCCTTGAAAGAATAGATGTTCTTCTCCATATGGTTGATTTATATGATGTTCGGGACAGGCATGCTGAGAATTATTCTGGCGGCATGAGAAAAAGGCTCGAACTTGCATGTGGATTAATGAATACACCAGAGGTATTATTTCTGGACGAACCCACACTGGGGCTGGATGTTACCACAAGGGAAAACCTCTGGAAATATATCCGGTCGGTACAGAAAGAATTCCATATAACAATAATATTGACATCCCATTATCTGGATGAGGTGGACGCACTTGCAAATGAATTATCCATAATAGACCATGGAAAAATAATAATTTCGGGTACATCAGATGAGTTAAAGAAGAGCCTTAAGGGTGATATTATAACATTAAAAGTAAAAAATGATGATGAATACAGCAAACTGGAAAAATTCCCGGAATCACTTGAAATAAAACGTATGGAAACGGGAGATGTGAGGATGAAGGTAAACAATTCAGATGAAGTGCTGCCAAAGCTTATGAAGTTCCTGGGGGAAAATGAAATTTCTCCAGAAGCTATAAGCATACGCAAACCGTCACTTGATGAGGTATTTATCGAGTATACCGGAAGAAATATAAATTCTGAAGCGGGAAACACCGATTATGCAAAATTAATGATGGGGAGGAGATAAAATGGGTGGCTTGATACCTTTAACTATAAGGGATCTGAAAAGATGGTACAGGAACCCTATATCCGCTGTGGTTGGTGTGATTCAGCCTATATTCTGGATTGTGCTGTTCGGCAGTGCCTTTGATATTGCAAAATTTGGTGGGCCTGCAAGTTCTGCGTTCTTTGAGGGGGCGCCAAACTATATAACATATCTTATGGGAGGAATATTGACAATTATAGGGCTGTTTACGGGTATGTTCTCAGGAATTAACATAATATGGGACAGAAGGCTTGGAATACTGCAGAGGTTCCTTATAGCACCCATAAATAGGGCATCTATAGTATTTTCCAGGATCCTCTCATCGGTGGCAAGAATACTTGTCCAGATTGTAATACTATTCGTCGTTGCCTTCCTGATACCGGATGGGTTGAAAATTGAACATGGGTTTACAGCTATGGATGCTGTAGTGCTTGTTTCAGCAGTATTGATGATATCGTTTATATTTTCATCCCTGTTCAGCATCATAGCAGTCAGGACAACAAAAATGGAGTCCGTATTTGGAATAGTAAATCTGATAAACCTGCCACTTATGTTTGCCAGTTTCGCAATGTTTCCACCTGACCTTATGGCTGGCTGGTTGGAAAATGTTGCCAGGTATAACCCCGTATCATGGTCCGCACAGTCCATAAGAATGGTGATAATAAACGGTACATTAAGTGCGAGTGAAGCCCACACAGTACTTCTTTACATGATGGGATTGCTGGCATTGACTGTCTTTATGCTGGTACTTACCTATGTGATATCCAACAAAGAAATACGTGGATAATCAGGAAATTACTGTACCACCACATTTTTCATTATACAATATATTTTTATATTCATTTAAATCAAACCCGTTTATAACAAATATTTTTATTCCAGCCCTTTTTGCTATTGTTAATGATGTTATGTCCATAAACACATTTGTTCCTGCACCGGTAGAATTTTTAATGGATAATGAAATAGCCTCATTATAGGAAAGTTTTGAGAATTTCTTTGCATCATTATCGATTTTCGGGTCAGATGAGTAAACGCCATCAACAGATGTTGCATTTATAAGTACTTTTGAGCCGATTCTTTCTGCAAGAAGTGTTGATACAGTATCTGTAGTATGTCCAGGCTCTGTGCCACCCATTACAACATACCTGTAATTATGGAGCATTTCAGCAGCGTCGTTGATATTTGTGGGAATTTTAGAGTTTACGTCATCAAAGAATGTTGTCATCGCCAGGGCATTTATCCTGGTAGCGTTTATTCCGATTTCATCCAGTATATTATCGTTAACATTGTATTTCTTCAGGTCAGATATATATGTCCTGGCAAGCTTTCCACCACCCACCACAATGCCGAATTTGTCGTATGTGGAAATAGATTTCATTGTTTCTGAAAATTCTTCCATTAATTTAAGATTGAGCCTTTCCTTTGATATTATTGATCCACCCAGTGATATAACTACACTATTCATTTGATTTCATTAAGGTTAAATATTATTATAAAATTTTCTATAATGGATGATGAAGATTATAAACGCTATGAATTTAAAAAAGCCATGGAAGAGCTGTCTAAATTACATGGCCGTGGAACGGAATTAATATCACTTTACATCCCGCCAGACAAACAGATTTCTGATGTGGTACAGTATTTAAGGGAGGAGTTTTCCACTTCTTCAAACATTAAATCAAAAACAACCAGAAAAAATGTCCTGGGCGCTATCGAGTCCATAATGTCCAGGCTAAAATATTATAAACAGCCGCCTGAACACGGGCTTGTGTTTTTTGTCGGCCATGTCGCAACGCGAGGTGACCAGACAGAGATGTATACAAAGATAATAGAACCTCCACAGGCTATACAGACCTTTTTATATAAGTGTGATTCGAGCTTCCATCTGGAGCAGCTAACAGACCAGTTGAAAGAAAAGGAATTATACGGGCTTATAGTAATAGACAGAAAAGAGGCAACTATCGGTTTCCTTCGAGGGACAAAAATAGATGTTGTTGACTATGAATATTCACTGGTTCCAAGCAAGCACCGACAGGGTGGACAGTCATCGCGAAGGTTCGAAAGGCTTATAGAAATTGCCGCAAATGAGTTTTTTAAAAAGATAGGAGATATAGCAAACAGTACATTTATGCCAGTTATAAAGGATGTAATAACCATATTTGTTGGCGGCCCTGGCGCAACAAAGGAGTATTTTATAGAGAAAGATTATCTGAGGAATGAAATAAAAGATAAGATAAAGGATCTATTTGATATAGGATACACGGATGAATCAGGATTAAGGGAACTGGTAGAAAAGGCATCTGAATCAATAAAGGATATGAGGATAACACGGGAAAAGGACATTATAAACAGGTTTCTCAGGGAAATAAAAAAATCTGATGGTGGGCTTGGCGTATATGGTGAAGCTTCAATAATCAATGCTTTGAAAATGAAAAATATCGAATTGCTGATAGTATCAGATAGTATAAGAAAAATAAAATATTTTTATAAATGCCCTGTATGTGGTGCGGAGAAAACATTCACGGATGAGCCAACTGAAGAACCAGTATGCGACAATGATAACACCCCTATGAACTTCGAAAAGGAGGATGATTTCATAGAAGACCTCTATAAAATGGCGGAGGAATCAGGAACGAAGGTAGAAATGGTTTCAGAAGATAGCGATGAGGGAAGGTTATTAAAAACAGCATTTGGGGGATTGGCAGGAATATTAAGGTATGTTCCCGAAAACCAGTTAAACATATGAAGTGCCAGAAAACACAGCAATTATTGTGATGGAAATTATATCCATCCGGTTATTTTCTATATACTATTTGCATGCCATTGCTCCGGTGGAAATTTTCTATAAATCCTTTATTTCTATGCTTTATAAATCATATATGCCATCAGAGTGATATATAGCACATCGATTGTCTAAAAAAATAAATATTCAATTACCATAAAAGATAGTGAATCCGTTTTTCCTCTTTTTCAAAAAATTCAGGAAATACTCCAGAAATCATGTGATAAAAGCTTCTATTCTAACAATAGCGGTGATAGTATATTCTGTATTCAGTGAGTTTTTTATTGAGGATTCGATTGTTTCCAGTGGAATTCATTCTTTATTTTCAAGCCTCTGGTGGACAATGCAGACAATAACGACTGTTGGATATGGGGACACTCCTGTTTATGGCCTTGCAGGGAGAGCAAATGGCATGCTTATAATGGTAATCGGGATAGGTTCACTGGGTTATCTGATGGCAGGATTGACAAGCATGTTAATAGATATCAGATTATCTTCAAAATTAGGTGAGAGAATGGCTGCTGAAAAGAAACACATAGTGCTATGCAACTATAATGAAAGTACAAAAAAAGTGCTTGATAAAATAAAATATGATGGCATTGACATTGTTATACTCAATGAAAATGAGGTTAAAGGCGATAATGAATACACGTACATTAAAGGCAGTTTTCTCCGGGAAAATGATCTTATAAGGGCAGGAATAAAAAAGGCCTCATCGGTAATAATTTTTTCAAGGTCCGAGGATAAGGAACAGATGGCAATGGATGCTGAAAGCATATTATCTGCAATGATAATAAGGAAACTTAACCCGGAAATTAGAATTATAGGTGAAATTTTGAACCCCGACAGCCGTGAACACGCGTCAAGTTTTATGGATGATATAATAATAAAAGGCGATGTATCATCTATGCTAATCTATTCTTCAATAATGATTCCTGGAATTCCGGAGTTTATCAATGACCTCTTAATGTCCAATAGCATTTCTGAGGAAGATATAGATGAAAAATATGCCAGCAGCACATACCATGAATTTATCAGCAATATGGAAAAGGAAAACCGTATCGTTCTTGCATTCAGAAAGCAGGATAAAATATACTTAAGGGAAAATTCAGATAAAAAAATAGATGTTGATAGTTATATATTTATAAAAAATTGATTACTGGTATAAGCCCAGGTCCTCTGTTTTCTTCTTCTCGCTTATATCCCTTCCCATAGTCGCTGCAAGGTCATTATAGAACTTAGTAACGTTCTTGTCTATGGATGGGCGTATAGTTTTCATGGCTTTTATAAATGCATCCTGATTGACCTCGGTTGCTTCAGGGTTGTTACGGTATGCCATCATTCCGGCTTCTCTGCAGAGATTTTCCAGGTCAGCCCCAACGTATCCGTCAGTTTTTCTGGCAATATCCTTGAGATCAACATCTTTCGCAAGGGGCATTTTCCTTGTGTGGACTTCCAGTATCTTTAAACGGCCTTCCTCTTCAGGCGGCGGTATGTATATGATTTTATCAAATCTGCCTGCCCTTAGCAATGCAGGGTCAATTATATCAGGCCTGTTTGTAGCGGCTATAACCACCACCCCTTTCAGTACCTCAATGCCATCCATTGAAGTCAACAGCTGGTTAACAATACGTTCTGTAACCCCTGAATCCATGGATGTCCCCCTTCTGGGTGCAATTGAATCTATTTCATCCATAAATATGATTGCAGGTGATACCTGTTTTGCCTTCTTGAATATTTCACGGACAGCCTTTTCACTATCACCAACCCACTTGGAGAGAACTTCCGGGCCTTTCACGGAGATGAAATTGGCGTTGCTTTCGTTAGCCACTGCCTTGGCAAGCAGGGTTTTTCCGGTACCTGGTGGGCCATAAAGCAAGAATCCTTTTGGTGCCCTGATTCCCAGCCTGCTAAATACGTCTGGATTTAAAAGTGGCAGTTCCACAGCTTCACGGAGTTCTGATTTCAGGGCTTCGAGTCCACCAATATCGTTCCATTTTATATTTGGAACTTCGACTGTTACTTCCCTGAGGCTGCTGGGTTCAATTGTTTTGAGTGCTTCCATGAAATCGTCCTCTGTAACAATCATTTTCTCCAGTACCTCAGTGGGTATTGGCTTATCCAGATCAATTTCAGGCAAATACCTCCTGAGTGCATTCATAGCAGATTCCCTTGTTAAAGCCGCCAGATCTGCCCCAACAAAACCGTATGTAATGTCGGCTATTCTGCTGAAGAATTCACTTTCCTTCTCATCATCCATGCCAAGGGGCATTCCCCTGGTGTGTATTGTAAGGATTTCCATTCTGCCCTTTTTATCAGGAACTCCGATAACAATTTCACGGTCAAACCTTCCTGGCCTTCTAAGAGCAGGGTCAACAGCGTCTAACCTGTTTGTTGCGCCGATAACTATAACATGACCCCTGTCCTTCAATCCATCCATCAGGGTAAGAAGCTGGGCTACCACTCTCCTTTCTACCTCGCCCTGCACATCTTCCCTTTTCGGGGCTATGGAATCTATTTCATCTATGAATATTATAGATGGCTCGGATTCGTCTGCCTTCTGGAATATCTCACGGAGTTTCTGTTCACTCTGCCCATAATACTTGCTCATAATTTCAGGGCCATTGATAGCAAAGAAATTTGCACCACTTTCGTTTGCAACAGCCTTTGCTATAAGGGTTTTCCCGGTACCTGGTGGACCATTAAGCAGGACTCCCTTGGGCGGTGTTATGCCCAGCCTTTCAAAAAGCTCCGGGTGTTTCAGTGGAAGCTCAATTATTTCCCTTATTTTGCCTAGCTGGTCAGAAAGGCCCCCTATATCCTCATAACTTACCTTTGTCACTTCTTCAAGGACTTCAGAAGCTGGATCTTCCCTGATTTCAACACGTGTTTCTTCACTGACTTCCACCGGTATCTTGCTTGGAATTGTTTTGATTACCTTAAATAGCAAACCTGTGTGCCCTGCTAGCGTTAATCCAGGGACGCTTATGCTATCCTGTTCTATCAAAGGCCTCCTTATAAGGGCTTTCTGGACAAAATCATCTATGCCTTCCCCGAACCTTAATTTCTGGTCTTTTCTTATTATGGGTGCGAGTACCACTTTCTTTGCTTCCTCAACTTCTACCTTTTTTACCTTTACCTTGTCTCCGATAGAAGCGCCGCAGTTATTTCTCATTACACTATCTATTCTAACAATGCCCTTGTTTTCGTCCTCTGGCCTGGATCTGAATACTCTCCCCACAGTAGACCGTACCTTTTCAATAGCGACAACGTCGCCTATTTCAACGTCAAGATCTAATCTGGAAATTTCATCAAGCCTAACCCTGGCCATGCCGGGATCGGTTGCATTTGCCTCAGCTATCCTGAGTAATATACCATCATTTGGTTTCATAAACCCTTATTTACTAAATAGTATTTTAAAATATTGATATTGTATAATTTTATGTTATGAAACTAATACAGACTGCTTCTTTTATAAATTGGAAGTTTTTGAGTTTATGGATTTATGAATAATATAGAAAAATGTAGTAATCTGGATTTAAAATACTGGAAAATCGATTATAGATACCTAATTTGAATCATTTAAACAGGAAAAAATGGAGTACAACATATACATACACAACAAAATATATTATTAATGATAAAAAAATGTAAATATTGATTTTGTGTGCTTTTTTTATATATAATTTTGGATTAAGTTTCTTCTTGCTTAAATGCCCTACCAGGATAAAATTATCAACTAATCCAATTTCTAATAAACTTGTGAATGCAAAATAAATATAAAAAAACAATGTATTTTCTGTTAGTATTACAAATGAAATGGAATTTGTTATAAAAGCTATAGAGATAACCAGAATTATGTGGGTCAATTCTTTTAAATTTTTAAATACAACTATATTTTCCTGAATTCCAGTGTTTTTCTTTATAACATTCTTAACCTTAAAGCTTCTTTCTAAAAAAACAATGACAGAAATCATAAAAATAGCCAGTAATAAATAATTAAGGATTACCATGGTGGTTCCTCATTTGGATTCCATACTCCTGTATGTGGGGCGTATCCCGATAAAGGTGGATATTTTGCAGAATCCCCAAATGCAATAGATACTGGGATATAAATACCGCTGCTGCCAGAATCAGCTGTACCGGTAAATGCACCCTCTTCCCCATAAATACCAACATCATAGAAATTATACCATTTTGTACCCCAGCTTGCACCGAGATCAAAATACACAGTCGGGTCATGATTCTCAGAGGCGTATGCATCTATAGCTATATAGTCCAGTGCTAAAGCTGCAACTATTGGTGCCAGAAGTCCTGGCAAAACAATTGATGCAGCCGCGCTTCCATAATAAACTGCACCTTCAAGTGACCCGACCTCGCCTGAAACAACCTCTCCAAAAACGGCTATTATTGTAGCATCACTGGCTCCTGATATTACAGGCAGTTTAGTAACGTATAAGGCTGCTTCATGATTTTTAGGAAATTTATAATATATATTTGAACAATCACCAGGAACTTTATTTATTTTATTGTTTGGGATAATAGTCATATTAAGATATATCCTGTTCCCTGATTCAAATACAGATACGTTGCCGAATTTTCCATGTTCTGTTATATGCTGGTTATTACCTGTATTATTGGTCACAGAGAACGCCATATTCATATAAATACGATTGCTTAACATGTTGACACTGTCATTATATTTTACTACATTAATCTGTTTGCCGTTTAAATTGCTGGCGTGCGGTTGTGCCGAGATATCAGAAGTAACGACATTAACACGCTGGTCGGTATTATTTGTTGCATTTGTTACCGGCGCAAAGGATACCATCACAAATATTGCTGCAATTAGTACACCTATTATTAACTTCTTTTTATTCATAATAAGATTAACATTCCAATATATATATATATTTAGATAATAATATTAATAAATAATTTAGTAGATAAATTTATACATGTATCCCGCTTGCTGTTCAAGCTTGCAATGTAACAGAATTTTTACATTAATTATTTCTACGCCTGTGTATTTCATCGTTCAATATTACCTGCAATAATATTACATTAAATAACTAATTTATTTTATGAATGAATCGTATTATATGGAAGTTACAAAAAAGAGTTATTCTTCTTCAGCCAATCTCGGTCCGGGCTATGATATATTGTCCTTAGGGCATAAAGCATTCTTTGATTCTGTCACGGTAAAGCACAATAATAGCAATGGTGTAAAGATTATTTCAAATTCTACCCCGGAAGAGCCGGATAAGAATACAGCAGGATTAAGCATCCTAAAAATTATGGAAGATAAGGGCATTAAAACTGGACTGGACATAACAATAAAAAAGGGTGTCCCAATTGGCCTCGGCCTGGGGAGCAGCGGAGCTTCATCCTCTGCAGCTGTAAGGTCTGTAAATGAACTCCTGGATCTTGGCATGGGCAAAGATGAAATGGTCTATTATTCAATGTATGGAGAGATAGCCGCATGCGGTTCAGCCCACCCGGACAATGTATCTTCCGGGATTTATGGAGGGCTTACACTAATAAGTTCCACATCTCCTGTAAAAGTAAAAAAAATTGATATTAATTACAATTTTAACCTGGTACTTGTAATACCTGATATCAGTATGAAAAATAAAACCCGGTATGCAAGGTCAATTGTGCCCCAATCGATAAAAATGGAAGAACATATAGTTCATACATCCAGAATATCTACAATGCTTTACGGGTTTATGAAAGGGGACCGTGATGCTATAAGGGAAGGGATGAATGATGATATTGTTGAGCGGTCCAGGGAAGCCATGTTTCCATTTTACAGGGATATAAAGGAAAAAGTTATCAACAGAAATGCTGTTTCTGCCTGCATAAGCGGAGCAGGGCCTACAATGTTAATATTTGCAGATGATAAAACCAGAAAGGACGAGATGCTTGGTGATATAAAAAATGTCATGGGGTCATATAATACAGATTATAGTATCCGTGAAACAGGTATTCTGGAGGGATTAGATGACCAGTAATAGAGCATATGCAGCACCACTTACTTATCCTATTTACCAGACCAGTTCATATGTAGTTCCGGAGGGTGAAAAATACAGGTACAGCAGGGAGTATAATCCAACCGTTGAAAATCTTGGCATTAAGATAAAGGAAATGGAAGGAGCTGAAGATTACAATGTTTTCTCTTCGGGCATGGGAGCTATTACTACGACGTTATTATCATTATCAAAGCCTGGAGATAGAATATTAACACACCTGGACACATTTGCAAGGTCCTATCATTTTATCAGGGATTTTATGGGAAAGTGGGGAATCAAGCCGGATATTGCCAATCCGGGTACGGAGAATATTATTAATGGAATAAAAAAAGGTACAGGAATAGTGTTTATTGAAAGCGTAACCAATCCTATATTAAGGGTGAACGATATAAGCACCATATCTGAGAAATGCCATGATGTTGGAGCCATACTTGTTGTTGATTCCACAGTTCCGACTCCATATAACGTAAAATCTTTAAAATTAGGGGCAGATATAGTTGTCCACAGTTCATCCAAATTTATTGCAGGGCATAATAACGTAATATCAGGGCTTGCAGCAGGAAGAAAGGATTTAATGGAGAAAATTGATGCCATGAGAAGAACGCTCGGAACATCCCTTGACCCTAACTCCGCATTTCTGACAGAAAATGGAATGAAAACACTTGGAATAAGAATGGAAAAGATAAATTCTAATGCTATGGAAATAGCTACAGAACTTCAAAAAAACCCCGAAATATCCAGGGTAATATATCCCGGGCTTTCTGAACATCCTGATCATGAAATAGCCAAAAAATATATGAAAGGTTATTCCGGCATAGTCTGCTTTAAGGTAAAAACCGATCCTGAAAAATTTATAGGAAAACTGGAGAAAATAGTTCCGGCAAACACCATGGGAGGGACAGAAACAGTGATATCGACACCTGCTTCAATGTCACACAGGTCTTTAACTTCAGAAGAATTGAATGTGCTGGGTGTGGATTCAACATTTATGAGGCTTTCCGTGGGAATAGAAGACCCGGATGAAATAGTAAGGGATATTAACAGGGCCCTTAATGATTAATCTGCCCTTTTATGTAATTTATTAATGTGTTTTTTGTAATAGGAAAATCAGTATTATCAACAATGAAAACATCATCCCCGCAGTGATCCATAGAATACTTTTCTATTACACTGTATACTGGCAATTGCTCAACAAGCCGTTCTCCAGGTGAGTTAAAGTGTGTGTAGTCTATTCTCTCTTTAAGCCTGTTGCCATGCAAAGATTTGTCCGGAATATGTATATAAATCATAATTATTTTATTCCTAATATCACTGGCAATCATTTCCGGATTAAAATATAATGTTTCAAGTATTAGCGGCTCTCCGTTATCTATTGACCGGCGCAAAACTGCATTTATTCCTTTATACATAAATTCTGACTGGTTAAGATATCCTTTTATTATATTTTCCTCATTCTTTTCTCCATATATCCTGTAAGCATTATAGACGCTTTCTCCCATTGCCGGGTTATCTGCGTAAGGCCTCAAAAATTCCCTGAGATAATCGCCTGAAAGTATTATATTTATATTAAATTCCCTGCTTATAAAACCAGATAAGCTTGTTTTTCCAACACCGGGAATGCCGCCAATCAATATAACCGGAATCATACAGGGCAATTATAAATATATTATTAATTCTTTTCAGCATTTCATCCAGAATTATCATTTCTTTTCTGTATGTGTATATTAATCATATTCTAAGCTATTACAACTGCAATAAATTTTTAAATGATAAGTTTATATCAATATGATAATTATGGCGACAGAAACTTGGGAAGTAAAGGAAAATGCAAAACCTAGAGGATTAGACGGCATATCAGATAAACAGATAGACTACCACTTTGATGTCCATTATAAGGGATATGTATCAAAGCTCAATGAAATATGGTCAAAGTTGCCAGATGTTGACCTTACAAAGGCAAACCAGAATTACAGTGACCTTAGAGAAATGAAACTGGAAGAAACCTTCAACTACGATGGATCAATGCTTCATGAGTACTATTTCGAATCCTTAAGCAAGGATCATGTTGCAATGCCTGAATCAGTAAAGGCACAGATAGAGAAGGATTTTGGAAGCTATGAGAAATTCGTGGCACTGTTCAAAGCAACAGGAACTGCATTCAGGGGATGGGCACATCTTGTGTTTGACCTTAACTGTGGAAAACTTAGGGTTCTCGGTGCCGATATACATAATGCATCTGCAATATGGAATGCATTGATGATACTGCCACTTGATGTTTACGAACATGCATACTATACAGATTACGGAGCAAAGAGAGCACCATATCTTGACGCATTCATGAACAATGTCAACTGGAAGGTTGTTGAGAAAAGGCTTGACAGGGCAAAGAGAACATACGAAGCTTTTAAGAAGGATTAAATATTTTTTATTTTTATGATTAAAAACGATGAGTTGTCCATTAAGATAATGGAATCCAAACTATTATACAGTAAAAAGATAAATGAAAGGGTCATAGATTTTATAAATATGGGAAAATCACGCAATGATTCACTCTTCATGGAATTGTGCTTCTGCATACTTACAGCAAATACATCTGCTGAAATGGGCATCAGGACCCAGAGAATGATTATGGATGGGTTTATAGAATATAGCATGGAACAGTTAAGTGAAGAACTTAAAAAGGCTAAATATAGATTTTATAACAAAAGGGCTGGATATATTATAAATGCAAGATTTATCCGTAAAAATATAAAAAAATTAATCTCTTCCATGGAACATTTCACACTCAGGGAATATCTGGTAAATAATGTCAAGGGTCTCGGGTACAAAGAGGCTTCACATTTCCTGAGAAATATAGGGATATTTGATTTTGCTATTCTGGACAAGCATATTTTGCAACTTTTATTTGATTATGGATATACTAAGGATATGAAATTGAATTCAAGGGCAGACTATCTGGAAAAGGAAAAAATATTTAATTCCATAGCCAGTGACTACAATATACAGCCAGGAATAATGGATTTATATTTATGGCAAATTGCAACAGGAAAAATATTGAAATGAGCCTTAATTTTTGATAGCATCCATTTTTTTAATGTCCTTTTCAGTTGAATAAAATGAATTGTATCCGTGGGATCTCATAATTGATGCTGCATAAGCACTGTTAAGCCCCTTTTTGCAATAGAAAAAGTAATTTTTATCAGGATTTCCTGATTCAGCCAGCGAATCTATGGAACTTACAGGCATATTTATTGCCCCGGGAACGTGCCATAGATCAAAATCCTTATTATCTCTGAGGTCTATAATTATGCTGTTTTCCGGTATCGTATCACTTTTACTGTTATTTATTGAATTGACATAATCATCAATTTCGTCTTTCTTTATTTTTATTATTTCGTGCAATATTTCCTTTAAAGGAAATTTCTCAACTTCTGGCTTCAAATCTCTATAAGCCGTATTTATTCCCGGGTTTTTTGAAAACAATGAACAGAATTCCCCTATGGATTCGTCCATATACAGCCCCTTTCTTTTTGAATAGTTTATTGTTTCTTCCTTGTCAAAGCCTATTAATGGGCGGAATAGTGGAGTATTGATACCGTAGGAAAGTGATTTGAGGTTTTTTGGAATCTGGGATGAAACCTGCCCGATAGATTCTCCTGTCACAATGGCATCATAATCATTTTCCTGGCAAAGCCCCTCTGCATATGAATAAAGAAGCTTTTTGAAGATAAGGTTTGCATATTTCTGTTCCGGATTTCGCAGAATTCCGGTTATCAACGAGGTCCCGTCCAGTATGTATATATTGCTGTTATACCCGTAAGAATACCGGAATAAAAGGTTTCTTGCTGCCTTAAGCATGTACAGTGTATCTGAGGGGTGCGCCAGGGAGCAGAAAAGCAGGTCTGTTGCCATGCCACGCTTCATAACCATAAATGTAGCCACAGGAGAGTCGATGCCTCCAGAAAACAGTGAAATTGCTATCCCTTCGGATTTTAATGGCAATCCTCCCGGGCCTTCCATCTTTTCTGTAAATGTATAGAAATTTTTGTCCCGTACTTCGATATATATGGGCGCTTCCGGGCTTTCCAGGTTTACACCGGAAGAATTATCGTATAACTTATTTCCAATGGCAATTTCCAGGTCCTTAGATGTAAAATTATGCGTTCCCTTTCTGGTTACCCTTACAGCAAAAGTTTTATTTTTTACGTAGCTATAATAGTTTTCAACGCAGCGTGTTACTATATCTTCAATGGTGTTGAATGTATACTCATTAGCCCTGGAAAATGATTTAACACCGAAAATATCTGGCAGAATATTCATTAATTCCGGGCTATCTGAATATAAATAAATCCTTCCATCACTCTTTTTGTATTTCAGGCCAGAATCCTCCGGCAATGATGATATAATGTTTTCAATAAGGAGTTTTTCCATATTCCTCCTCGTTTTATTTCCCTTAAGGCCTATCTCTGAATACCTTACAATGAACATTGTTATTGTATATTTATTAGCTATTTATGCGTTGCTTTAAAAAAGTATAGCTAAAATATTTAACATATAAAGATATTTAAGCAGCATGGAAACAATAAAAATAGCAGGATTTGGAGGTAGCTTGAGGAAAGAGTCATACTCCAGGTATTTGCTTGAGAACGCCGTTGGATTGATGCCTGAGAATTCTAAACTTGAAATACTGGACATAAAGAATTTTCCTTTAATGAACCAGGATGAGGAGAACAATTACCCGGAAAATGTAAAAAAGTTTAAGAGGCAGATTAAGGAATCTGATGGAGTTTTGATGGTTACTCCAGAATACAATTACTCAATCCCCGGATATTTAAAAAATGTTTTAGATGTTGCTTCGAGGCCATATGGTGATAATCCTTTCAATGGAAAGCCTGTAGCCATTATGAGTTCATCAATAGGCATGCTGGGCGGTTCAAGGGCACAGTACCACCTCCGCCAGGTTTGTGTATTCCTTGATATGATTCCTGTAAATACACCTGAAGTTTTTCTAACATTTGCACAGGATAAATTCGATGAAAAAGGCAAGCTTAAGGATGAGATGACAGCTAAATTTGCCGGGCAGTTGCTACAGAACCTTGTAAATCTTGCCAGGCAGCTAAAAAAATAATTTTTTAAAATAAAATAATATATTTTTATATTCTTTCAGTATCATAGTTCCATGATCATAGCGGATGTGACATTTTATCCAATTGGAAAAGGAGTTTCTGTGGGCGATACTATAGAGAAGGTTGTTAGCCGGTTAAAGAATAATAATTCAATTAAATGCTATCCAAATAGCATGGCTACTGTAATTGAATGCAGTAATATTGATATTTTAATGGATGCGATAAAGGATGCTGAAAAGTTTATTGAAAATATGGGTTTTCCCAGGGTAGAGACTATATTAAGAATTGATAGCAGAACCGATGTAGAAAACTCAGTTGAAAGAAAAATGAAATATGTCAGCTAAAAAAATTATGGCTTAAAAGTACCTGAGACTACCCATGGTGGTTCTGTACCCAGCGGCTCCATCCCTGATACTTTGCTATTTTCCAGAAGTTTTTCGTTTACCTCAATGCCAAGCCCTGGTTTCCCTGATAATGCCATTGTACCGTTTTCCACAGAATATCCTGTGAAAAGGTTCTTTTTCCATGATGGCCATGATTCTTCAAAACTTTCCTGTATTAAGAAATTTGGAAGGGTGTAATCAACATTTAACGTTGCCGCCGTCTGCACCGGGCCGAAGGCATTGTGGTATGCTACGGAAATTCCGAATGATTCTGCAATTGCACCGATTTTTTTTGCCTCCAGAATGCCTTTGGAATTGGTTAAATCCGGTTGTATAACATCCACCATTCCATCGGAAATGTACCTGGCAAAATCTTCCTTGTTAAGCAGCCTTTCACCAAGTGCCACCGGAATATCTACCCTGGCCCTGAATTCTGGCAGGAACCTTTCAAGTTCAGGATGTATTGGCTCCTCTATAAACAGCGGGTTATATTCCTCCAGTGCTTTTCCTGCCATTATGGCATATTTTGGAGAAAACCTTCCGTGGCATTCAATTAATAAATCTACACCTTCACCGAGGCTTGATCTCATCTGTGCCACTATTTCCTGTGCTTTTTTTACCCCATCCACGGTTATTTTATCATAGTTGCTTCCGAATGGGTCGAATTTAAATGCACTATATCCACGTGAGACAAGGGATTTTGCCTTTGAAACAAAATCTTCAGGAGAAACACAATCGGAATACCACCCGTTGGCATATCCCCTGATTTTTTCGTTAAATCTGCCACCCAGCAAATTATAGATTGGTGACCCGAGGTTTTTCCCTATCAGGTCCCATGATGCAATCTCAAATGCGCTCAATGCTGCTGTTTCCTCAACGGATTTCGCTACGTAAAAGGCATTTCTATAGTAATCCCTTAGATTTTTTTCTATATCAAAATAATTCTTGCCCTGGAATACCCTGGCAACCTCATTCATGCTTTCTTTCACAGGAAGTGTCATCATCGTGGTAGGCGCTTCGCCGAAGCCAACCCTTCCATCAGAGGATGTGAGTTTCAGTATAAGTATTGTAGAGCTCCATGGAGAGGACTTTTCTTCAGGAGACCCAAGTTCGTATATTTCTATGTTTTTTATAGTTTCCATGCACAATCAATTATATAATACATATTAATTTTTGGATGGAGAAAAATTATTTTTTGTCGAATTTCTTCAGGGTAAAACGCCTGTTGCTCCCGAATGGTGAAAACGGCTTTCCATTTCCAAAATAAAATTTAGAGAAGAATTCCACGTATAGAAGCCTTGCGCCCTGTATGCCTGGCTCAAATACAGCTATTATTAGATTGAACAGCTGCCCTACAACCAGCACCACAACACCGATTATTATAAAATAAAATGGGTCAGATAATGTTGCCCTGAATACGGTATCTATGACAAGGACCAGGACAACAGATGCCAGGAGTATCCCTACAATCCTTGTGTATGAAAGTATGTGTGAAATAATTGATGGAATTTCCATAAGGCTAAGTGTGCCTTCGAAAACAACTACGGTTATAAAGCCAACTATGAGCATTACATAGCCAATAAGTGAGGATGTTTCCAGGGGGCTAAGGCTGACCCTGTGTATTAGATTAAGGCCGAGTATTGCAAAGGCCCATGCCATCAGTATCCACCCTACTTTAGCCACTGCAGCTTTTCTGTGATTTATATATGCATTGTTAATTATTCCAAGGACGAAGCCGAAGGTGACAAAAGCAAGCCCGATATAACCGGAAATCATCAGCAATTCTCCAATATGTATGACCGGCACCGGAGTGGAACTGAGCCTGAATGGCACCGGATATATGGTAAATCCAAAGAATTCATTGAATACTATACCAAATATTATTGCGATTATTGAAGATGGTATAAGTGCTTTTGCAAGTGTTTTTAAAGAATTCTTCCCCATTATCATGAGAATAAATCCGGATAATTTTTTTGGTATATGGCTTTTTGCCGGTGGGTGGTCAACCCTGTGTATTATAAACAGTGATATCAGGAGGATAACCAGGCCGTACCCTGCGTCACCAACCATTAAACCGAAAAATACAGGGAAAACAAGGGCAAATATCATTGTCGGATCAAATTCATACTCCTCTGGCAATGAATAGAATCTTATGAAAAATTCGAATATTTTAAAATGCTTTGGATTCGAGAGTTTTGTTGGAGGGTCTTCCTTTGTTTCTATCTTCTGGATAAACATTGTGTTATTTGAATCTTCATTAAGCACTGAAGAAACTTTTTCATATTCAGATTCGGGAATCCATCCCTCGAGAGCAAAAGCATTTTCAGAAAAAGCAATATTGCTTAAAATTTCTTCTTCTTTCACATATATTTCAAGCTGTTCTGTTATCTGTGCCACAGGTTCATAATATTTATCTGACAATGCATTAAGGGATGATTTTATTCCCTCTATTGCGTTTGAAGCTTCATTAATGGTGTTATGGATTAATTCTATATTTTCCTTTACGGTCCCGTTCAATTCCGGGATCTTCATCATATCATAGGTTTTTGATGAAAGTATGGAAAGAAATTCTGGTTCGTTTTTTCTATTTATTGTAACGGTTGAATAGCCATTATTTAAATTGATGAATGTTGCATAATCTGTTTTGAGACTTTCAGTTTCATCTGACGATTTAATTATAAAACTTTCAACGTAATCATTATTTAATATTGATAAATCTTCACCAAAGCCCGATAATAACTCCAGTGGTTTTAAGGTAATCTTATTTTCCTGGATCTTTGCTGTAAGTTTCTCTTCATCATCTTTGAGTTTGTTTAATTCGCCGGCTATGTATATTTTTGATATATCTTCCAGGACTTCCTCCGGAGAACTGTAGTATTTTTTATGTTTAACTTCCCTCTGTGGAAGTATTGAAAGAAATCCCTTGAACCGTGATAGATTTTCAGATAAAACCTTGTAATTGGCGTTGGAGCCCTGGGTGTTGAATACCTTTGCAACCTCAGGTTCTGCATTCTCTATCTGTATAACATTTAGATCATGCATATCATCTACTATTTTATTTTTATACGTATTCAGGCCAATAATCCTGATTTTTGTCATCTTCACGGGCTTTAGCATTTTATCACATTTTAGTAATATATTCCAGAATAAGATTATACACTTTCTCTTCAAGCTTTCTGTTAGATATGTCAACTTTCATTACATTTGATCTGGCTCTCTGGGTATCAAGTGCATCAGCCATTTTCCTGCTTTCTGATTTCTTTATTTCCTCTATGGCTTTATTGTAATCATTTATTATTTGATTTTCCAGGTTTTTTGCCTTTTCATTGCATTCAGCTATTTGCTGGTTTAACTGTTTTTCCATTTCCTCCTTTAGCTCTGCTATGGAACGTTTTTTTGCTTCTTCTTTGTTTTTAATTACCTTCAATTCATCTATTTCTGTCATTTAATTATCACCATTATCAGTATTGCAATAAATGCTATTGCAAGCAGGATATTTATTATCCGTATGATCTTTCTTATCCTTTTGAATTTTTCAACATTGCCCATATATTCCCTTTGAATATATAATAGGGCCAAACCTATTTATTATTTTCTCCAGTTGAAACTACATGGCTTTTTACAAATTTCAGGGTTGCAAATGAATCCCTTTCCAATTCGTCCAGATGCTCCCTGATGATTTTATAGTTGTTGTTAAACCTTGGAATCATTATATTTTCTATTGCATTGGATCTCCTGTTTGTCTTGTCTATTTCATTTAACAATTTGCGCATTGATGATTCTTTCTGGGAAACTTCCAGAAGCTCTTTGAATATTTTATTAAAGAGTGTAATTGCATCATAGATTGACACAGGAACAGAATTTGCAAGATATGAATCGTCAATTATCTTTTTTCCTGCCTGGGCTGACATTTCAGGAATTGTAACACCCATTATATTTTTCCCGCCTATTTTAATTTCTGGCGAAGAAAACATGTATGAAATTCTTTCGATTTCAAGAGTTCCATCTATTATCTCTGCCACTTTAATTGCATTCAACCCTTTTTCTATATCATTTTTGATGTTTTCTCTAAGCCCTCTGACCTCATTGCTAATTTTAAAGAATTCCATTACCAGGGATTGTCTTTTCATTTTCAGGAGTTCGAGTCCTCTAGAAGCTACTTTTATCCGTTTTTTCGTATTTATAAGTTCTATTCTGGTAAGTCTTACAGTATTTGCCATTATTCCTCCCATTTCCCGTATTTTGGTATATATGCGGATTTTACCTTTTTCATTTCCTCTTTAGGCAAAATTGAAAGCAGGTCCCATCCAAGATTCAAAGTTTCTTCTATGGAACGGTCAGTATCTCCCTGGTTTACGTATTTGCTTTCAAAATCCTCTGCAAATTGAAGGTACTTTTTATCTGATACACTCAAAGCTTCTTCGCCAACAATCTCACTTAATGCTCTGGCGTCTTTTCCCTTTGCATATGAGGAATATAGCTGATCGGCCAGGCCTCTGTGGTCTTCCCTGGTATGGTCAGACCCTATACCCTGGTTCATGAGACGTGATAAGGATAAAAGGACATCTACCTCTGGATATATATCCTTCCTGCTAAGGTCTCTTGATAGTGTTATCTGCCCTTCAGTTATATATCCTGTAAGGTCAGGCACCGGGTTTGTTATATCATCCCCTGGCATTGTAAGAATAGGTATCTGTGTGATTGAGCCGTTCCTTCCCTTTATTTTTCCTGCCCTTTCATATATTGTACTTAAATCGGTATACATATAGCCAGGATATCCACGCCTTCCAGGGATTTCCTCCCTTGAAGATGATATTTCACGGAGTGCTTCACAGTAATTTGTCATATCTGTGAGGATAACCAGCATGTTCATATCTTTCTCATATGCCAGGTATTCTGCAGTTGTTAATGCAACACGGGGCAGTATTATCCTGTCCATGGATGGATCTGATGCCAGATTCAGGAATATTACGGATTCTGACAGTGCGCCTGACGACTCAAATTGCTTCATGAAATAGTTTGCTTCCTCACTTGTTATTCCAATAGCGCCAAATACAACACCAAATTTTTCTCCGCCTTTCAGGGTTTTTGCCTGCTTCGCTATCTGTGTCGCCAGCCTGTTATGGGATAATCCTGCTCCAGAGAATATTGGAAGCTTTTGTCCCATAACAAGTGTATTCATTCCATCTATGGTTGATATTCCCGTTTCTATGAATTCACTTGGCTCTTCACGTGAATATGGATTGATTGCAGCACCTGTGATATCTACCTTATCCTTTGAATAAATCTTCGGGCCATTGTCTACCGGTTCACCGAATCCATTGAATATTCTGCCAAGCATATCATCAGATACTGGAAGCTTGAATGTGCTTCCTGTGAACGATACCCCGGTACTCTTTGGGCTCATGCTGGTAGTTGAACCGAACACCTGGACAACCGCAACGCCGTTCCTGGTTTCAAGTACCTGGCCTTTAACACGCTCTCCGTTATCCAGTATTATGCTAACAATTTCATTATACGATGCATTTTTCACGTCGTCCACAAATAGAAGTGGACCATTTATCTGTGAAATTGACCTGTAAATAATATCAGACACTTTCAACACCCTCCATTATATTATCATATTCATTATTTATTTCCTTTATCACGTCATTGTAGAATTTCTCAAAGTCGTTTTCTGGAATTTCTTTCATTCTTGATATTTTCATCCTCACAGGAAGTGTTGCAGTCTGGGTTAACTTCAATCCAGAAGCTATGGATTTTTCCTGCATTTCATTAAGTGTTTTAATAATTGTAAGCATTTCATACTGTTTCTTTATTGAACAGTATGTATCTGTATCATCAAAGGCATTCTGCTGGAGAAAATCTTCCCTGATAATCTTTGCAATGTCCAGAACGTTTTTCTGATTCTCTGGCAATGAGTCATATCCCACCAGCTGCACAATTTCCTGTAACTCTGATTCTTTCTGGAGTATACCCATCATGAGTGAATGCATCTGTGGCCATTCAGGGTTCACGTTTGATTTAAACCACCCGGAAAGGGAGTCCAGGTAAAGCGAATAGCTGTTAAGCCAGTTAATTGAAGGAAAATGCCTTCTGGATGCAAGTGAGGCGTCAAGAGCCCAGAATGCCCTTGTAACTCTCAAGGTATTCTGCACAACAGGGTCTGAAAGGTCTCCACCTGGAGGCGATACTGCTCCTATAAGGGTTATAGAGCCTGTCCTTTCATCCTGTGCTATTATCTGGGCATTTCCAGATCTTTCATAAAATTCAGATATTCTCCTTCCCAGATAGGCAGGATATCCTTCTTCACCTGGCATTTCTTCCAATCTTCCAGATATTTCCCTCAGTGCCTCTGCCCACCTGCTTGTTGAATCTGCCATAAGAGCTACGTCATAACCCATATCCCTGTAATATTCAGCTATGGTAACTCCTGTATAAATACTGGCTTCCCTTGCTGCCACAGGCATATTGGAAGTATTTGCAATAAGTATTGTTTTTTCCATGAGTGGTTTTCCGCTCTTGGGATCTTGCAGTTCAGGGAATGTTGAAAGTATTTCAGTCATCTCATTTCCCCTTTCCCCGCAGCCAACATAAACGGTTATATCTGCATCAGACCATTTGGACAGCTGGTGCTGTATTACTGTCTTCCCGCTTCCAAATGGGCCCGGAACTGCTACAGTGCCGCCCTTAGCAACAGGGAAGAATGAATCTATTACCCTCTGGCCTGTGATTAATGGTATTTCAGGTGCAAATTTAAGAAATACCTTTCTTGCCTGCCTGACAGGCCATATCTGCTTCAATTTTATATCATATTTGGAAGTTCCAGTGTCGATTATACATACAGTATCAGATACTTTGAATTTTCCTTTGCTTATGCTTTTTATTATGCCACGAATGCCATACGGAACCATAATTTTATGGGTTATTATATTAGTTTCCTGAACTGTGCCAAGTATATATCCCTGCTCAACTTCATCCCCTTCCTTTAACAGTGGAACGAAATCCCATTCTTTCTTTTCATCCAGTGGAGGTGCTGTTGCCCCCCTGACTATAAAATCACCTGTTTCTGATTGAATTATATCAAGAGGCCTCTGTATTCCATCATATATGGATTTAAGCAGGCCCGGGCCAAGTTCGACAGAGAGGGGTTTGCCTGTTGAATATACAGGTTCGCCTGGTTTGAGCCCGCTGGTATCTTCATAAACCTGGATTGTAAATTTATCTCCAACTATTTTTATAACTTCACCTACGAGGCCCATTTCACCAACCCGTACCACATCAAACATTTTGCCATCAAGGTCTGTTGCTATTACTACCGGTCCAGATATACTATATATACTTCCTTTATTTTCCATTTAATCACCAATATCAATGCCCAAAATTTTTTTTGCCAGATCGTATACCGATTCCTCTTCTTTTATTCCTGGCAGGGGAATAAATATTACAAGCGGGCTAATAGACCCTGCGTATAAGTTTATTTCATCGGGGGTCATATACTTTTCAAATGATTGTGAAACCATAATCACATTATATTTCTTTGAATTGAACAATTCTTTTACAATGGATTTCCCATTTTCAGGGTCTGCAGTAAATGTATCGTTGATTCCTACTAATTTAAAGCCTGCTACAAGTTCCCTTTCCCCTATCAAACAAAGATCGTACATTTAAATCAGCATCCTCTCTATTGTATTATTATCAAGCTTATATGACTTGCCTATTATTATTGTCCTGAGATTATCACGTTCTCTTTCTGCATAGAGGATATATGCAAAAATAAAGAGAGATGCTGTGTCCCTGATCATTACCGGGACGAATTCATGGAATAATGACTTTCTCATGCCTATCTCAAACTGGCTCAGATTTTTATTTTCTTTATAGTAATCCAGAGCTTCATCTATGTTAAAATGCTTAAAAAGTGAAAGCAGCTCAATAACACTTCCAGACCTGAAAGTATCAGAAAGTGCTGTTCTGGAAAAATTGCCATTATCTATAATACTGTTTTCTATTTTTTCAAATGGAACGTTGAGCTCAATTGCCTTTGCCAGTGTAAGAATATTCTTTAAATCCACCACGGTTTTTACATATTTAATAATCTGCCCTTCATCCCCATTATAGAACAATGCGGTTTTAATAAGGTCATTATAATAACGGTAATCCATAGCTGATAGGAGGGATGATGTATCTCCTGTCTTCTTGTATTCTTCCAGCTCTTTCAGCAGATAATTAAAACCGTAATTGAGAAGGTAATTAATCACAGAATCCACGTCGTTTTTTTCCATTATAGCCCTGAAATCATCTCGCTTCAGGTTTCCTGCATATATTCCCATAGGGATATCCCTGAAACTCATTATGAAACTGTCATTATATTTTATATCGTGGTGTATAACTTTAGAAGTAATAATCGCCTTTATACTTTCTATATCCCATTTCGATACATATGATTTCATAAACGATTTTATCTGGGGCGGGACTGCGAACAGTGCTATTTTAGCATTGTTTATCACATGCCGGTTAATTGCTGTAATCAGAATATCCACATCATCATTGCTTATTGTTGTAGCTTTATCTATATCATCGCGGTATGATGTCTCATATAATTTCAACCTTATATCTTTAATATCAAGTTCAAGAAGTGATTTTACAAAACTATCGCTAAGATAATCATTGAAATGTATCTTTAACCTTCCATAACTTCCTGAATATGTAGTGTTAATTGGAACCACCATTATTTAATATTTTCATATAGATATGTTTCTACATCGTATGAAATTTCATCAAAAATACTGCTTAAGCGCATATCTACTTCTTTTTTCCCATCTGCACTGACCGCTATAATTCCAGATTTTATTGATTTGTCTATAATAAATTTAATTGAATCCGGGAATTTAAAACCCTGAAGTTTCTCGTTTTCCATTTCATCACAGTATACGGTGAACTTATTCCCAAGTTCTTTTTTCGATTCATTAACCATAGCTTTTAGCAATTCAGGGTAATTGGAAGATTTGTTAAGTGATGTGACATAAGACCTTAGTTTTTGCATAGTGTTAACCAGTATTTCCTTTTTTTTGTCATCAATGATTTTTTTTGACTGCAATCTAATATTGTCCTCGTACTGCTTTATTATATTCTTAACATCATTATCAGATTTTACAGCATAGTAATTCTTAATCCTGGATATTTTATCATTGCAGGATTTTATAATAGCCTCTATTTTGGCAGAATACTCATCTCTTATGGCTTTGAGCTCTGCCTGGGTCGTATTATCTATCTCATTTAATATATTTTCAAGTGACATAAAAAATCTTTCTTATATTACGTGCAACAGTAATATAATTCCCAGAACAAAACCAATAATCCACAGGGTTTCCGGTATTACAAAGAAAAACAATACCTGACCAAATTTTTCTGGTTTTTCTGCAATTATACCCATTCCAGCAGCTCCGATACCCTGTTGAGCCATCCCAGTTCCAATCAATCCGCCGGCAATGGCAATTGAAGCTGCCAAAGCCAATATAGCATCCGGTGTAGTAATCATAAATATCCTTAATTCCCCATTGAAATAACTTATATAAAATTATTTATTGCGAAGTGTTATATTTAAACTATATGTATTTTACAATAATAAAAATAAGTCCTAGTCCTTCTTCCTGGCAAAATATAAAGCCAGTAAAGACGGAACCAGTATCCAGATAAGTCCGACTGCGATTATAGAATATATGTTAATGCCAACTGCCGACGCCTTATATGTACTGTATGAACCGAGATGGTAATCCGATATTAAATCAGGGAAATATGATGGAGAAAAAGAATTGACTATAAGGAGGTCCTTGAAATATGCAATTCCCGTAGATTTAACACGCAGTAAATACAGGATAGCTGGTGAAACTATAGTTGACCACATGAATCCCATAATAAATAACATTCCAAGCCCTGTTCCTAATACCTGCCCCTGGGTCTTTTCAAACTGGGAAACCAGGTAAATAATTCCTGCAAATCCTATTATTTCTACAAGGTATCCTAAAAGTATTGTAAGGAACGTTCCTGATGATATAAAAACACCTGTATAATGATACAGGATAAAATCAGCAAGACCAAGAGCTATCAATAATCCTGCAAGGAAGCTAACGGAATTTCCAGCAAATCTGGACATCATAAGTTTGCCTTTTGTTATGGGCCTGACTATTATTGATTCCAGGACTCCTGAAGTCTTATCCTTGCTGTAATAGAAATATGCTGAGAATATCCCCATTATTGGTATCAGCAATACACCGAAAAATATGGCAAGCTCATCCTGTAATATTGAACCGGGCTTTATGTAAGTGTACTCGTAATTTAGAAATGGTACTATCACTGCACCTGTGCTGTTAACAATATAAATATTCACAGATTTGCCGGCATCTGCGGTCTTCAGGGGTGGTGTGACAATAAACCTGTTCGAGTTTACTTTTCCTATATATACTGTATTCGTTTTGTTAAAGTGATTGGTGTTTAAAAGCGTAGAAGATGTATTATAATAGACATCAGGGCTATCTGTGAATTTATAGTCCGGGTTATATATCATTGTGCTTACCAGTGCAGGGTCAGATTTATCCTTCAAATTTACTGCATATAATGGATATTTAGAATCGTTAAAATTGATTGAATAATATGGTGCTGCAAAAGTGGATGCGTCATTTATTAAAATATTCTGCCCATTATAATAATTCATGGTATTATTGGATCCAACCAGTGCGATTCCATCCAGGTAATATTCGTTATAGCGGTATGTTAAATTTGTAGATAAATTCTTAATGATAAAATGAACATAGCCTGTACTATTGGTTGTTCCACTGAAGTATTTTATTAAACTATTATTCGAATTGTAATATAAAGATGAAGTTATATGCAACCCTGAAACCGGGTCTCCATAGCCATTTATTACATAATCAGTTATATTTACTGAATTGCCAGTTTGGTTAATATATGGCATTACTATAGCTGTATTGCCTGGATGTGCATAGTCAGAACTGACTCCGGCTCCATAAGCAGATGCTGCGGTTACCAGTACAAGCAGAACTATGAGTATAATGGTAAATTTTCCTGTAATAGTACGTTTTATATCATATAAAAATCCATTCATCTTATTTCACCATATTCAAAAAGTAATCTTCCAGTGTTTCATTCTCCATGCTGATATAATCCACCCTGTAATTTTTAATTACAAGTTGCCTGTTAAGTTCAGAAACATCAACTTCACCATTATTTTTGATGTAATAATAGGTGCCATCTGATGTAAATTCCCCGAATTCCGATAATATTTTTTCCATACCGGCATCGGGGTTTTTTATGTGTATTTTTGTTCCTGTTGTCCCCAAATGCATCAGATCATCCCTTGAAAGCGTTTTGACTACAGAACCATTCTTTACTATTGCAATTTTGTCTGCAACGTTCTGCAGTTCAGATAATATGTGGGATGAAAGGAGTATAGATTTTCCCTGCTTTTTTAGATTAATAATTAAATCCCTTACCTCTTTAACACCGTTTGGATCAAGCCCATTCAATGTTTCATCGAAAAGATAATTGTCAGGATTTCCTATCATTGCAGCTATGAGTGCAAATCTCTTTTTCATTCCCTGGGAGTAATACTTTAATTTTCTATTCCTGTAATTGTAAATATCAAACTGTTTCATCATTTCAATAGCATTTTTCTCCGCTTCGTCCGGTTTTATACCGTAAAATCCTGCATAATATTTCAGAAGGGGTACTGGCCTGGCATCTGGTTCAAAATTTGGCAGTTCCGGAACCCAGCCAATGTTTCTGGATGCTTTTATTTTTTCTTTAACTATATCAAAATTATTAACGGTGATCGTTCCTGAAGTTGGAAATATTATACCGCATGCAGCCCTTATTGTTGTTGTTTTTCCGGCACCATTCAGGCCTGCAAGCCCCATTATTTGCCCGTTGTTTATTTCAAGGTTTAAATCTGATACTGCTTTAAAATTTTTAAATGATTTTGAAAGGTGTAAAATTTCTATCATTGATATGGAATAAGATTGGATATATATTAAATTTCTTATAAATAATGCTATTTCTTTTTAATTATTTCAACCCTGCTGCTATTAATCCTGCTCTGCCCTGAATCATCGTCCAGTATTATGGTTACGCTCTCCTCTGCGCCGCTTATTATACCTTCTATTCTTTGCCTCAGTACATTTATATTTTCATCGTCGCCCATGATAGAAAGTTTCTCTTTTATGCTTGTTAATATGCCTTCTATAGTTGTGATATAGCCCTTAGATGCTATTCCAGGGGATATTTCAGCCTCCAGTTCTGGAATATGGACACTTGCGTCTGGAGACCGGTAAACTATTGTTTTTAAATCGTTCTTATTCTTTATCTTAAACTTTATAATTTTTGGCTCTCCCTTTTCATGCCTGTCTATAGTGATATTTTTATAGTTGCAATTTTTGCATACGTATGTATGTATGGTAATTTTGCCTTCGTATGGTATTTCATTGTCTGCTTCAATATAATATAAAAAACTATTGCAATTCGGGCATCTTGATTCTGTTTTCTTTTCATCCATTTAATCACCCTGGTTTAGCCATGAATATAATGGATCTAAAACTATATATCTTTTGTTTTTAAGTTCTGATACATCCTTCGAAGCTGTTAAAAACATAGAAATTTTAATATCTTTTATTATATTTTTTATATGGAATACCAGATCTTCGTATGATGTGTCTGCGTCCTTTAGGAAATTCCTCGCCATAGCACCCATGTCTGCCCCCATAATTATAGATTTTACTACGTCCTGGCCATTTCTTATTCCGCCACTCCCTATAATTGGCAAACCAACGGAACAGAATTTAATAGATGCTGGTGAAGGTACTCCCCAGTTCCAGAATGTCTGGCCGGTGTGCATTTTTTCTTTATTCTGAATTTTTTCAGCCCTGTAATATTCTATTGCAGCAAATGAAGTGCCACCAAGACCCCCAACATCTATTGCTTTGACACCTGCATCTTTTAGTTCCAGAGCATCATCCCTTGAGAATCCGCTGCCGGTTTCTTTAGCTATGACAGGATAAGATTTTGCTATTTCCTTTAGCCTTGACATCACTCCTCTAGCATTTTTGTCCCCTTCCGGCTGTACCATTTCCTGTAAAAAATTAAAATGGACAATCAGGTATTTAGCACCTATAAGATTGAATATGTATTCAATGTCTTTATCAGAAATAGGAGGCTTTTCCTGCCCGATTAGCTGTGGTGCCCCGATGTTTGCAAATCTTGCCGGTATCTTATAATTATTTATAACTGAAAATGTATCTGCTATATTTTTATTTTCTATAGCAGCCCTCATGCTCCCAACACCCATGCCTATCTTGAATTCTTCAGCTGCCCTGGCAAGGTTTTCGTTTATTTTTCTTGCTTTTTCAGTACCGCCTGTCATGGAAGATATAAGGAATGGCAAACCGAATTCAGTTCCTAGAAAATTAATTTTTGTATTTATAGAATCATAATCAACTTCAGGTATAGCCCTGTGTATTAATCTAATATCATCCCAGAAATTGTGCTCTGAAGTAACATTCATATTCTCAGCAATATTAATATGCTCTTCCTTTCTGTTTTCTATCATTAAACCACCGTTCCTGTAAAATTATCCTTTCCTATATTATATATTCGTTCCGGATAAAGTCCATTAATGAGGTATACAGGTATTCCTATATCAGAAATTAGTTTCATTTTATTATATTTATTCATTATTCCTCCTGTGACATCTGGATTAATAGTATCATATTGAAAATCTGTTGAAATTGTTTTTAAGAGCTTTGCATCAGGGTTATTTTTCGGATTTTTATCGAATATGCCATCAACGTCTGAAAAGAATATTACAAATTCGGGATGCAATATTTTTGAAATATCATATGCAATATTATCGCCAGAGTATATACCTATTTCATTGCCATGTATGTATGTATCTCCATATGAAATGGGGGTTATGCCCAGTTCCAGATATTTTGAAAAAATATTATAATTTTTTTTATTATTATAAACAAGTGATGAAACAGGAAGTGAAATATTATAGATTTTATTTTCCTGAAAAATTTTTGAAATTTTAAGATCCAATTCTGCCATATCATTATGTACGATATTCATGCCCTCCATTGTTCTTTCAGAAACCTGGCCTGGCAAACCATATTCTTTAGATTTTATATGGCCAAAAGAACCACCCCCATGAATTATTACCATTTGTTTATCTATACGTTTTAGAGTTTTAACAATGTTTTCTACTATTTGCCCATTGAATTTTTTATACATTGATTTATCTGTTATAATGCTCCCGCCGATCTTAATTACAATCATTGTATAAATAATATAAAAAGTGTTATTAAATTTGACTATTGCATCGGTAGTAAGAATCTGGTTAAATAGCAAATCTAGGTTTAATAATACAGATAACATATTTTTAAAAAGCATTGTATCCAAATATGGACCGATCGGGATTTGGACCCGAGCCCTCTTGCTTGCAAAGCAAGCGATCTACCGCTGATCTATCGGCCCATCATAATTCAATGGAAATTATACTAAAATTATTAAATGTTTCTAAACTGGATTTAATTTATTGACATAGAAAATTAGTTCGGATAGCCGGGAGGGGGGGAGAGGTGCATTTCCAGTGGAACGTAAAAAAGGGTATGTGGGTATAATGATATTATATTATTATAAATAATAAATATATAATTAATAGGATATGATATATAATATAATATAAAAGTTTAAATTATATTATTATAAAGTGACACACTTTTTTTATTATTAATAATAAAAAAATATATTATTATATTAATTAAAAAGTAAAAAAATTATTATTTCAAAATTTTTGGCTTTACAATTTCAGCTTTTACCATATTATCTCTTATCTTGATAAAAGCTTCAGTTCCACTTTTGCTGTATTTTCTATTAATATATCCCAATCCAATCCCCGTATTTAGAATAGGAGATACAGTTCCACTTGTTATTGTTCCTTCTATATTTCCATTTATATATATATTAAACCCATTTCTCGGTATATTCCGGTTTTCCAGTTTAAATCCCCTAAAAATATCCGTATACTCATTTTTCTGTTTCATCAAAGCTTCTTTTCCAATAAATTCATGGTCGATATTGACAATAAAAGATATAGACGCTTCATATGGGTTCTTATTTTCATTAAAATCCTGTCCGGATAATAGCATTCCTTTTTCCATTCTTAAGGTATCCCTGGCGCCCAGTCCGCATGGAAGCCCGTTCAACTTTTTAACTTCATTTAATACACTATTCCACATATCTGCTGCAAGTTCATTTGGAACTATAAGTTCTACACCTTTTTCACCTGTATAACCTGTTCCTGATATTATTATTTCATTTTTTCCAGTTATTGCATTATACTTTTTTGCATCTGAATATAAAAATTTAAACTGTTCAGGGAATTCCATTCCTAAATTTTTCAAAACATCTACAGATTTAGGGCCCTGTACTGCAATATGGCTGATTATATTTGAATAATTTTCTATTGTTACATCGTAATCTTTTTTATTATCTATCATCCACTTATAAATTTTATCGATATTGGACGCATTTGGTATTAAAAAGAATTTTTCACCGGATAATCTATAAATTATTGTATCGTCAATCATATTCCCAGATGGGTTAAGAAATGCAGTGTACATACATTCATTGTTCTTTAATAATGAAATCCTGGATGGGAAAATATAATCAACATAATTGTCTGATCCCGGACCGGATATTACAATATCGCCCATATGTGAAATATCAAACATTCCAACATCGTTTCTTACAGACATATGCTCTTTTATAATGGATGTATATTGAAGCGGCATATCCCATCCATGGAAATCTATCATTGTAGCATTCAATTTTTTATGTTCATCATAAAGAGCAGTTCTCAGGGGGGTACTATTTTTCACTTCCATAGGAAATACACCCCTCTCCCCCCTATATAAGTGCGGGTATTATTTTTCATTTCAATTAATAATTTTTTACTTTCATAACACTTATAAATAAACAGTTTCCACTGGAAATACACCAGTGCCTTATAATTTATCGCCTTTGCAACACCAAACCCTCTTTTAAGCATACCATTACAATAAAAACCAATATATTTATTTATCCACAATCCTGAAAAATTAATAAACAATTTTTTAAATTTATTTTTTAACCAGCTTTCTATTCTCTTTTTCTTTTTCATTTCCTAGCCATATTGTTAAAAGGCCTAAAAGTATCAATGGAACAACAAAGGATATAAGGCCAGAATCTTTCCATCCAGAATATTCTATTCCCCAGAATAAGTAAAAAACAAATCCACTAAGGAATAGAATAATACCTGTTAAACGGTAGAAGAAGAATACGGTGAAATATTCTGAAAATTTTCTCATCGAGATAATGAATAAACTTAACTATATATACTTTAGCCCTATTTTTATTGATATATATTGATTTTAATTATATGTCTTATAGCCAGTATGCATCGAAAGGGTTGTTGTACACATTCCATGGGATTCATGTTCTGTAACCCATAGATAAAAATGAGCGAAAAGTTTATCATTATCCGAACAATAAACGCAGGATAGTTTAAGGCTATAATGTGTACAGCGTTGAAATTGCTGGTACAGTGTTATATTGAACACTATCAAATGTAAATTGAGACTATTCTGAATTTACCAGTGTAACTATGTAGCCGTGATAGCTCAGTTGGGAGAGCGCCAGACTGAAGATCTGGAGGTCGCTGGTTCAATCCCGGCTCACGGCATTTTTAATTTTGTATTTGATTCAAGAGCAGTTATAGATATATTTATATAACATTATGTTAATTCACCTGTAGATGAATTCGATAATGTTTATTGAGCAATTGTTCTTTTTGTTGCTTGAGTAAACGTTATCTTCATTAGAATTTTTGGAGGTAATAAGATGTATTTTTATGGTGGCGGAAGCTATAGCGATTTTTTCAATATGGGTGAATACAGCAGAATGGGCTATGAATTTAACAGGGAAAATATAAGTATATTTGATACAACACTGAGGGATGGAGAACAAACACCCGGAGTATCATTTAACACAGATCAGAAATATAAGATAGCAAAAATGCTGTATGATGCTGGTGTCAATATAATAGAGGCTGGATTTCCTGCCGTTTCTAATGATGAAATGAAATCAATAAAAAAGATAAATCATGATATGGAAAATATATGTTCACTGGCAAGATGCAATAGAAATGATATAGATAAGGTAATAGAGTCAGATTCTAGAATAATACACCTGTTTATTGCAACATCGGATATCCATATGAAATATAAATTAAAAAAAACCAGGGAACAGGTTTTTGACAGTATAATGGAATCTATAGATTATGCAAGGAGCTATGGCATGAGAATAATTTTCTCTCCAGAAGATGCAACACGAACCAGCATGGATTTCCTTAAGCAGATAGTTTCCTCCATTAAGGTTGAAACTATAAATTTTCCAGATACTATAGGCATAATGAATCCAATCTCCATGTATTATTTTATCAACAAAATAAAATCATTTACCAGCACCGGCATAAGCATCCATTGTCATAACGATTTTGGAATGGCTACAGCCAATACCCTTGCAGGTTTAATGGCCGGTGCAAATGAAGCCCAGGTAACAGTAAACGGAATCGGTGAGAGAGCTGGAAATGCCTCTTTAGAGGAGGTTGTGTCATCAATTTATGGATTTTTAAATTCATACACAGATATAAAAATGGAAAAACTATACAGCATATCAAAATATGTCAGTGCAGCAAGCGGAATAATACCTCAGAAGAACAAAGCCATAACAGGAGAAAATGCGTTTTCACATGAAGCTGGCATACATGTCCAGGGCATAATAAACAACCCGAAAACATATGAGGCTATAAACCCGGAAATTTTTGGGCTCAATAGAAGAATAGTTATAGGCAAGCATTCCGGGAAGGCAGCAATAAAATACATACTGGAGAATAATGGTATGCATAAAACGGATGATGAAATAGATAATATATTACAGATAGTGAAGAAAGAAGGAAATAAAACAATTGATGACAAATTTTTATTAGAGGTGGCAAGAAATGAGTAAGACAGCGGTAGAGAAAATATTTTCAGAGAAGAGTGGAACAGATTCAAAAAGTGGCGATTATATAGTGGCAAATGTGGATTATGTAATGGCCAATGATATTACAGCCCCAATAGCCATAGATGCTTTTAACGAACTTGGCATGAAGCCAAAAAGCGACAAAATAATAATTATACCGGACCATTTTGTTCCGCCGAAAGACATCAATTCTGCGAAACAGTATAAAAAATCCAAGGATTTTGCGCTTGAGAATGGAACATGGTTTTATGATATAGGCCATGGAGGCGTCTGCCACCAGGTTATGATGGAGAAGGGTTTTGCTGCACCGGGAAGGCTAATAGCAGGTGCAGATTCCCATACAAACACATATGGTGCACTGTCAGCAATTTCTACCGGCATAGGAAGTACAGAAGCAGGCGTAATATTTGCTACTGGCAAAATGTGGTTCAAAATTCCTGAAACAATTAAGATAAACCTTACAGGAAAACCTGGAAAAGGCGTAGAAGGGAAGGATATTATACTGCATGTATTATCAAAAATCAAAAACGGTGGTGCAGCATATAAATGCATGGAATTTTCCGGAAATATAAAGTATATTGATATCAACGAAAGAATGACAATGGCCAATATGACAACAGAAGCAGGAGCTAAATGTTCATTTTTTGATACAGATGAAAAAACAATAGAATATCTGAACCGGAGAAATACAGGCAGCTATAAAATAGTAAAATCAGATGAAAATGCTGATTTCTCTCAAACATTCAATATTGATATGAATAATATAGAACCCTCTATTGCAATTCCCAATTCGCCTGACAATGTTAGAATTGCTTCTGCAATACATGAGAAAATAGACCAGGCATACATAGGGTCATGCACGAATGGGAGAATAGAAGATATAAGAAAAGCAGCTGCAATACTGAAGGGCAGGAAAGTTAACAGAAATGTCAGGCTTATGGTAGTTCCTGCAAGCCAGGAAGTATATAACCAGGCACTGATGGAAGGACTCATAAATACTATAGTGGAAGCCGGTGGCTATTTTTCAGGAACAACATGCGGTGCCTGCCTCGGCGGATATATGGGCGTACTGGGCCCTGATGAAGTATGTATATCTTCAACAAACAGGAATTTTATAGGGCGGATGGGAGATAAAACTTCTAAAGTGTACTTAGCAAACCCGTCAATAGTTGCATCATCAGCCATACTTGGAAGAATTGGAACACCGGAGGAGATATAAAATGGTAAATAATATAAAAGGAAGGGCAATTGTATTAGGAGACAATGTTGATACAGATCAGATAATACCGGCAAAATACCTTAACACATCTGAACCGGATAAACTGGCACCACATTTCATGGAAAATGAATACCCTGACCTTGCGGCAAATATTATGAAGGGCGATATTATAGTTGCAGGGAAAAATTTCGGGTCCGGTTCAAGCAGGGAGCATGCAGTAATAACAATTAAAGGCCTTGGCATATCATGTATTATTGCTGAAAGCTTTGCAAGGATATTCTTTAGAAATGCAATAAATACAGGGATACCGGTAATAGAAGCAAAGATAGAAGCTACAGAATATGGTGAAATATCAATAGATTTTGATAAAAGCATTATAATGCACAATGGCATTACAACACAGTTTAAAGAATACCCTGAATTTCTCAGGAACATTATAGATAGCAAGGGTCTTGTCAATTATGTGTGGTCCGGGAAATGGTAGATATAGCTGTCATACCGGGTGATGGCATTGGAAAGGAAATAATACCACAGGCCTGTGATCTGGTAACCTCTATAGACCCATCAGTTAATTTTACGTTTTATAATATATCGTCTGAAAGATATATTAATGAGGGCATAACAATAAAAGATAGCGAAATAGATGAATTAAAAAGCTACAATTCAATTTTTTTCGGTGCCATAGGTGATTTCAGGGTAAAGCCAGGAATCATGGAACAGGGTGTCATACTCAGGCTCAGAAAGGAACTGGACCTTTATATGAATATCCGCCCTGCCATCTCATTTAGCAGGATAACAGGGAATAATATACATATGACAATTTTAAGGGAGAATAAGGAGGATTTTTATTCTGATATTTCAGGATCATTAAATGAACATAAACTGTTCAGGCAAAAAGGAAACTTTTACAATTATAATATTGATATAAATTCTGAATCAGACGATACTATTTATTATACAATGGGCTTCCTTTCAAGAAAAAATTTAAAACGCTTTTTTAATATGGCATACAAAATTGCTGACACTGAAACTGTGACAATTACAGATAAGGCCAATGCTGTAGACATGTATTCATTATGGCGTGAAATAGCTATAGAGGAATCAGAACCTGCCGGTAAAAAAATAAACTTTGAATATGCGGATTCACTTGCTTACAATATGATAAATAACCCGTTGAAATACAGGTATATAATTGCTCCAAACCTATATGGGGATATACTTTCAGATATGTCCAGTGCTATGGTAGGGGGCCTCGGGTATGCACCAAGTGGCAATATAGGCGACTATTCGTCTATGTTCGAACCGGTACATGGCAGTGCGCCTGACATAGCAGGGAAGAATATAGCAAATCCTGTAGCATCAATACTTTCATGCATAATGATGTTAAAGCATTTGAACCAGACAGAAACTGCAGGCATCATGGAGAAATCAGTAGAAAATGTAATAAGAAATGGTACAATTCCAATAGAATCTGGAGGCAATGCCGGGACACATGAATTTATAAATAAGGTGAAAAATTATTGCACAATGACGAAAAATAATATTTAATGCCTTATTATGTTATTAATTATCAATTTACATCATATTATTTATTTTTTTACAATGCATATATAAAACTATACTGTGCTATATATAAAATAACTACAAAAAATTATACTAAAAAGGTATTTTTCTTCACAAATGTGATAAAAAACTTAATATATAACTATAATATTATAATCTAAGTGGTGAAATATGACTAAATTACTTGTTTTAGGTGGAAGATTTGCCGGATTGACGGCAGCTTATACAGCAAAAAGATTGCTTGGGGATAAAGTGGATGTAACACTCATAAATAATACTCCGTATGCGGCTTTCAGGCCAGGAATGCCCCATGTCAGTATCGGAGTTTTCAAAGCAGAAGACCTTGAGGTAGACCTTGCAACAGCTTTACCAGCAAAGGGAATTAGATTTGTATTAGGTACTGTTAACGCCATAGATGCCAAAAAGAATAAGGTTGAATATTCGGCACCTGATGGCAAAAAGGAGAATATTACTTACGATTATCTTGTCGTTGCATTCGGAGCAAAACTTGGTGTTGAGCATCTGAATGGTTGGGATGACTATGGATCCAGTGTGTGCGAACCTGATTTTGCAACTGCACTTCATGAGAAGCTGGAGAAATTCGAGGGAGGAAATATAGCAATAGGCTCCGGAGTATTTTATCAGGGCACACTTAAGCCAAGAGGGAAATACCCTGAAAACTGGGCATCAGTTGCTGATTCAGCATGTGAAGGGCCAATTTTTGAAATGTCATTGATGATACCGGCATACCTTAAAAAGAGAGGAATTATGGATAAAACACACATAACAATATTCTCTCCTGGAGAGGAAATTCTTACGGATATTGCAAAGGAATCAAGGGGCGTTGTAAAGTCCTTATTTGCCCAGGCCGGATTTGATACAGTATGGAATTTCAAATTAAAGGAATTAAAGAAAGGCGAAATAGTTTCTGAGGATGGAAAGACCATAAAGGCAGATATAGCTATAGTATTGCCTCCATATGAAGCTAACGACGCAGTGAAGAATTCCACACCTGACCTGTTCGACGATGGTGGATTTGTTGTTACAGATGAGCATATGAGATCTGTTAAATATCCAAATGTATACTCATGTGGAGACTCAAACCAGATAACAGTTCCAAAGCTTGGCTTCCTCGCGGTGATGACATCTAGGATTGCAATGCAGGATCTGGCTAACAGGCTTGGAGTCCCAACAAAAGTTGATACATACACACCTGAAGTTGTATGCATAGCAGATAATCCTCTGGAAGGATTTGCAATTGCCGTGAATGATACAACATTTTATGGTGGAGATGAAAAAATCGCACAGCCCTCAGCCACAAACCATATAAAGAAGGAGTTATTTACCAAATACTTTATGTGGACTAATGGCGATATGGCACTTGACAAATATCTTGCGAGCTGGTGATTTAATATGATGTCTGAAGATGAACAGTTAGAAAAATTGATGAAACCGGAATATATTTCCAGTTTGACCAGGGCAATTGAGCTTATAAGAAAGCTTGATAACCTTGGCTTTCTCGATGTAATATCCGGAATATTGAGTGACGATGAAACTTTAAAGACAGTCTTCAGTCTACTGACAAGCGATGATGTACTATCACTTACTACCAAAACAGATTCAGTAATGGTATTGCTAAAAATAATGTCAGAGGAGAAGAATGTAAAGGCGCTCAGCAATCTGCTTGAAATAGTAACAGTAATACAGAACAAGGGCCTGATTGATCCAGTTATGGGGATTCTGAAAGATGATGCTGCAATGGGAGCTATTATGGGACTGCTGTCCAATGATTTTACCATGAATCTTCTCATGAATGAGAAACCAATTCTTGCTTCCCTTGGAACACTGGACCTTAGCGTTGCACCGCATTACGTAAATATGATTAAAGCAGTAGAAAACGCGATAAAAACTGATACGGTAACGCCTGTTGGGGGTATGATGGGAACTCTTCGCGCAATGAAAGATGAAGATGCCCAGAAAGGCCTTGGAATAGTATTTTCTATACTGAGAAGCCTTGGAAAAACATGCAGTGATGAATTTAACTGCTCTGCCAAAAAATAAAATATTTTTTTTATAAGCAATTTTCTCAACAGATTTTAATATTTATTTACGATTATGGTAATTATAGCTCCGTGGTGTAGTGGACAAGCATTCCGGACTTTGGATCCGATGACGGCAGTTCGAATCTGCCCGGAGCTGTTATGATAGAAATAATAGGAAAAGAAAAAAGAAAAATTCACATTGAAGAATCTAAAAAACTTAGCGATATCTATAGTGCTTTTAATATAGATGAGGATGGATTTGTGGCTATACTTAACGGTAACCCCGCAACTTCCGATGCTATTGTAAATCCTGAAGACAATCTGGTATTCCTTGAAATTTTTTCCGGTGGATAATCTTTAAAATAAATACTTTGAATAGAATTTTTTAGCCACATTTAACTTATCCACATCTTTTCCTGATACTACTTTTATTTCGCCTTTATACTGGTTCAGGTTTTTGCCTATATCTGATTTTTCCAGTTCAATTTTAATTATTTCTTCCAATTCAGTATATCTGGGCTTCGTGTCTACATATATTCTGTCTCCTATAATATAAGGCCCACGCATTAACCGGCTATTTCCTTTCCATGCATCTATGAATTTTATAGACTCGTTTGATTCGGCCGGTGGACCCATATGTTTCTGTGCATCTGGCAATTTATTTCTCATATATTCAATCAGAATTTCTATATTTTCCCCCATATACAATTCGGATGAGAATGGCATGAACCCTGACTTCTGGAATATATCCCATATCCGGTTTTTAAGGCGTACGGCCTGGGGGTATATTATATCATCTATTATGTCCGGTTTTTTTAATACAAATGCTTTCATTATAGTTTTTCTATCGTATTTTATTACAGGTTCTGGATTGAAAAGTATATCTTCACGGCGTGTTACATATAATTTTGCTGCGAGTTTCAGTTTTGAAAGGTTTTCTACACTTACAGCTGCCCCTGCATTTCTTGTGGGGTCTACCGGATCAATTATTATTACCGGCTCGTTGAATTCTTTATCACAGTTTTCCGGCACTATCAACTTTCCTTTTAAATTTGCCATGTATTGAATAAACTTTTCGAATGTGCCAAATGCAATTATTGCAATTTCACAGATATATCCTGAAAATCCTGATTTTGCTACTTCCGAACCATAAACGTTAATTTCCTTCAGAAACACCTTTAGCAGCCTTATATCATGCACCATTTTACTATCTGTCCTGCTTTTAACATAGATTGTATGTAGTGGCGTCCTGTCAACACTGGATACTATTCTTTCACCTTCATTTATCCTGAAAGCGGGGACTATATCGATCTTAATGCCGGATACAGACCCGGAAACGTATGGATGTTCTGCATATTTCTCTATGGCATTTTCCAGTACAGCATGTCCAATTTCAAGCCCCTTCTTTTCTATATATTCAACAGGGTATGACCTGGAAAAAGTAATAAATAAGTCAATATCACTCGATTTCAGATTTGTACCCTTTGAAACTGATCCGACTTCTAAAGGAGTTGCGTCTATCCCTTCTGTTTTGCATATAGCATCGATATCACTGGCAATAGCAGATACTATGTTTTTTAATTTCTCCTGTTCCTGCAATGTGGGAGTCTGTTCCTGTAACTTATTTTCTAAATAATTCATTTAATTTCCAAGGTCTATAATTGCCTGTGCAGGTTCCCCATCAGCTTTCCTGAGTGCCTCTATTGCTTTCTCCCTTGAAACATTGCACTGGGACATAACAAGTTTTATATCTTCATCATCAAATTCTTCAACAGATGCCGATTTGGGTTTTTCCTTCATGGTGCCCAGAACCTGGAATGTTTTCTGCCCCTGTGCCTCTATCATGGTGACAGAGGCGTTTTCTATTATGTAATCTTTATCCTTACCTTTCAGTATAACTTCCTTAACGTCCGGCATTTCGGTGGATTTAATTCCCATCTGGTTCATCATCCTTCTTACGTCCCTTGGATTCATGTAGATTAATTATAACTTCTTTTATTAATTTTTATATTTTGCCGGTGGTATTATCTCCGGATAATTGATAAATTTCAGGCACATAATCAGTGCAATTAAAGAAGCTAGAAGTTCAACTATAATTGCATACATAGGAAAACCAATAAAAGTCAGAATTATAAAAGGTACGGTGATTAAAAAAATCCCGCTAAAAAAATTTGTAAATTTATTTACATAATACTTTTCACTTCCAGGGAACTTTCTTGTGATATACGTTCTATATCCTGGTACCAGAAACGCAACGGCCGGGATAAAAAGAATGCTAATATTCAGATCCAGAGGCGTATTTTTTATGGATATCAGGAATCCTATTACAATGAGCAGTGGAAATATGGATACAAAAGAAATTCCCTGAAAGGTTTTTGATTTTACCATACTACCCAGAAACACAGTAAAAAATGATGCTGCTGAAATTACTACAAACCTGTAAATTAAATTAATATCGCCTGCTTTTACAGCCAGCAATGGAATGGTGATTAATATAAGCGCAATAGCCATATATAAAAGTGAATTAATAAAAATTGTATAAAGCAGCTCTAACCCATTTCTTACCCTCTTTATATCACCTATTGATACTATATACCGTTTTAATTTTTTTGTCAGCACTGTTTTCTTATAATTTATGTTCTGGTGAGTGAATAATATATAAATTATTGAAAAAATTCCCAGCAATACAGATAATATAAAAATAATATAGATTGAATTTAAATGTATAAAATATATGGTTGCAAAAATACCTGCCAGTGCAATTCCTGTATAGACATTAGTAATATTGTTTCCACGCCTGTATGTATTGTTCCAGTTGTCTATAATCGATCCGCCAAAGGCAAGAATGGCAATCATTACAACCAGAATCAAATAACTCCTGATATACAGGATAAAAGGCATAATAATAGCAAAAATAGCCCCTCCTAAAAACACTGAATATTTTTTCACAAGTTCTATAATATTTCTGGACATAATATATGATAAGTAATAAATTATTTCAAAAGAAATAATGATAGCGGGAAATATATAAAGTTTCATGGAATTATTATATAAGTGATATGGAAATAAAATAAACAAGAATAATAGAGACGCATTTTTTATTGAATAAATTAGATCAATTACACTATTTTTATTTAAAATATTCACTTTTTGATTATTATAAAAGGATATTAAATGTTTTCCGATACCCACCTATATTAACATAGAACATACCAATTTTAAGCAAAATCATTTATCCGGATTATTCCCGTAAAAGTATTTATTATCCATTTGCATTATGCTATATGCAGGATGAAGAGTCCTTTATTGAAAAGTTAAAGAAAGATGAAGTTGAATTTTTGCAACTGCAATTTACAGATATTTCTGGCTCAGTTAAATCATTAACCATACCACATAACAGGTTTGAGGATGTTATTTACAACGGTGTTATGTTTGATGGGAGTTCCATTGTTGGATACAAACAGATAGAGGATTCCGATATGAAGGCAGTACCTGAATTATCATCCTATACCATTCTAACCAATGAGAACTATGCAGGGAAAACTGTAAGGTTTGTATGCAAGATATTCAATTCAGATGGCACAAGGTTTGAGGGAGACCCAAGGTATATACTGGAAAAGCAGGTTGAGAAGCTAACAAAGGAAAATAAAACCTATTATCTGGGCCCTGAACTTGAATATTTCCTTTTCAAGCAGGATGAAAATGGTGAGCCAACAATAGAGCCAAGCGATTATGGCGGTTACTTTGACAAGGAGCCACTGGATAGGGCATTCACGGTAAAGCAGGAGATAATAAGGAAGCTTGAAGGGTTGCACTATTACCCGGAAGCATCACACCACGAGGTAGCATACAGCCAGCATGAGATAGATGTAAAGTATTCAGATGCTGTTACAATGGCAGATAGAATAATTATGATAAAAAGCGTTGTAAAGGAAACTGCCAATGAATATGGATATTATGCTACATTTATGCCAAAGCCGGTAAAGGGTGTAAATGGCAATGGAATGCATGTGCACCAGAGCATATTCTCAGGCGATGAAAACCTCTTCTATAACGAATCAAACAAGTATGGATTAAGCGACTATGCAATGCATTACCTTGGTGGCATACTTAACAATGTAGCAGATGCATCACTTGTCCTTGCATCAACTGTAAATTCCTATAAAAGACTGGTACCGGGATATGAAGCACCTGTATACATTGCATGGGCAAACAGGAACAGGAGTGCTCTTGTTAGAATACCTGCTGCACCACCAAAGGGAAAGAGAATGGAGTTAAGGTTCCCTGATGCTGCTGGAAACCAGTACCTGCAATTTGCTGCAATACTTGGCATGGGCCTTGATGGCATAGAAAATAAAATAAATCCTCCGGAAGCAATTGAGAAGAACATATTTGAAATGGATTTAGCGGAAAGGCAGAAGAATGGGATAAAGTCCATGCCAGGTTCACTTGGCCAGGCTATAGAATCATTCCGCAACAGTGAATTGATGAAGAAAATATTCGGTGAATCTGTATTCAATAATCTGCTGCGCATAAAAGAAAATGAATGGAATGAGTTCAGGTCAGAGGTCACGGACTGGGAGATTAATAAGTACCTGGATATTTATTAATTTTCAATGTAAGTATCCTCTGAATTTATTATTTCCATACTATTTATGTGCATCATTCCTTCCAGTATATAATCATATTTTTGTATAATTTTAGCATCCCCGTGCAATTTTAAAATGTCCAGTGGTGCTGCCATTGACAGTTTCATCTGGCTTTTCAGGTTCCGTATTTTGTCTATTACGCCTATTATATAATCAACTTCATTTTCTTCATTATAAATCATCTGCCCATCAAATTCAGGATACGGCTCAAGGCCTATGCTGCCTGAAAAAGATGGATTAGCCTGGTGGAAAAGCTCTTCAGTTATAAATGGCATTATGGGTGAGTACATCTTAAGTATATTTTCAAATACAGAAAATGCAGTCGAAAGTGTTTCATCTCTCCTGTCATCTTTGGATGATTCGTTTTTTATCATTTCAAGATAATTGTCACAGTATTCATTCCAGAAAAATTTATCAAGGCTTATTCTGGCTTTCATGATTTCATTATTTTCCATATACTCTGTTACCTCTTTTATGGTGCGTTCCATCTTTGTAGTTATCCATCTATTTACAGGAAACTCCGGTATTGTGTTCCCGGGTTTTTTATTATTTGCAAGCATCATAATAAGTTTCAATGAATTCTCCAGTTTTATTACTGTTTTGCGCCCCCTCATCAGGTCCTGTTCCCTTAGTTTTATGTTCTCCCCCTGCATGGTTGTTGATGCCCAGTATCTCAGTGCATCTGCGCCATAATTCTCTATAATTGCCCGCGGTTCAACTATATTTCCCTTGCTTTTGCTCATTTTCTGGCCAAAGGGATCATAAACATTCCCACTGATGACTATTTTGCGCCATGGTATTTCGCCGTAATGTAAATACGACCTCAGTATTGTGGTAAAAGCCCATGATGTAATTATGTCGTGCCCCTGGAACCTGGAGTCCATCGGGTATAAATCCATCTGGTTTATGTGTTTAAGATATAATGTTGGGCTTAATGATGAAGTTGCCCATGTATCCATAACATCGGTTTCCGGAACTATATTATCAGACCCGCATTTTTCACATTTTCTTTTTTTATTATCCAGCCTCGGGTCTACCGGAAGTTCTTCATTTCCAGCAAGAATAATCTCACCGCAATTGTCACAATACCATACAGGGAAAGGAACACCAAAGTATCTCTGCCTGGATATGCACCAGTCCCATTTCAGCCCTGTTACCCAGTTATCATACCTTATTTTCATGTGCCCTGGTACCCATTCTATTTTATTCCCGAATTCTATTAGTTCATTTTTAATATCAAGATCTTTTATATACCACTGCTTGCTTATTCCTATTTCAATAGGAGTTCCACACCTTTCATGGGTATTTACGGAATGTTTTATTTTTTCAATTTTTATTATATAATTTTTACTCTGAAGCTCGTCAATAATTTTCTTTCTTGCATCCTTTATTGGCATGTTAATAATAACGCTCCCGTCATTTATCCTGTTATTTTTGAGAATTATCCTAGCTTTGATGCCATATTTTTTCCATAGCTCGAGGTCATGCTGGTCTCCAAAGGTGCATAGCATTTCAGCTCCAGTTCCGAATTCCATATCAATAGACGGGTCAGACATAACCTTTACAGGATATCCATACACCGGAACATTTACAGTGGTTCCTATAAATTTCTTAAACCTTTCATCATCTGGATTTACAAAAATAGCTACACATGCACCCAGCATTTCTGGTCTTGTTGTGGCTATTTCAATGCCGTTGAAATTAATATACACAAGTTCTGTGCTGATAATGGCATCCTTCATCTCTATCTGTGATATTGCTGTACGGCATGTTGGGCATGTTATATACGGTGCTTCATCCCTGTATGCCCTTTTTTTTGCAACAAGGTCAAGAAACATTTCCTGTGATATTTTAATTGAAAAATCGGATGATGTGTCTATATAGTTCTTAAAGTCAGCACTTATGCCCGTATCATACCATGCTTGATACAGGCCTTTTTCTGACTCCCTGCTCACTTCCCTGCATATTTCTATATAATCCTTTAATGGCGTATTATCTATAGTTACCCTTCTTTCTTTTTCAACAAATTTTTCTGTTGGTAGCCCGTTATCGTCAAATCCCCACGGATAGAATACATTATAGCCTTTCATCCTTTTATATCTTGCAATAAAATCCTGCTGCGGGTATGAGAATGCATGCCCTACATGCATTTTTCCAGAAACTGTAGGCGGTGGCGTATCTATAGTATAATTCTTATCACCCTTCTTGAATGCAAATATATTATTGTTAAACCAGTAGTCTTTCCATTTTTTCTCAATTGCCACAGTGTCTATCATATCTTCTCTTAATGTTTCATATAATTATATATTTTTTTATCTGTGTGTGAAAATTATACACTTTATAAATTAGATATTATATCATTTACCATTTTCAATAACTTTTTTTTGCCATTTTCTAAGGAAGAAATATTATTTTCTATTTTATCCCTGAGAAAACCAAAATTATTGTATGATACTACATCCTCTGGCATATATGGCTTCAACGCTTTTCCTGACCTAATCATGTCCCCAGTCATTTTATAGGATTCCTTCCAGTTCCCATTATTTTTAAAATTTAACTTTGAATTGTATGTTGCATAAATGGAATTGCCTATTATTCTTTCACTGGCCTCTTTATTGAACTTAATTCCGGAGAATAATTCTGGAAACCCATTTAACACACCCTTTAATTCAACCATAAACGGTATTACTTCATCCTTTAATATCTGGAAATCTCTATGATACCCGGTTGTCTTATTTATCGTCCCGGAATATAGCAAATTCATCAGTGAAATGGATTTTGCCGCATATCCCTGGAATATTTCAAGAAAATCAGGATTAACTTTATTTGGCATCAATGAGCTTCCAGTAACATATCCTGCTGGCAATTCAATAATCTTCATTTCATCTCCGCTGAAAATTATCATGTCCTGGAATATTCTTGATATATCTATTAAAAATGAATTTATTGCGGATAAAACTTTGATATAATTGTCTGAATAAAGCATGAAAGAGAATAATGGATTCTTTATCTGCTTTTTCATCCCCATATATTCTGCAACTTCTTTGAAATTTGCATCGGACATTGAACCGAAACCGGAACCATAGCCTAATGGGAGCTCTTTCAATTCATTTAATATTGAATCAATATTATTGAAGTTATATACCATTATATTTTTAATGAAATCAACATAGGTCTGGAATGTAACTGGCATGCCCTGCCTGTAATGTGTATATCCCGGCATAATTCCATTCTGTGTTAACTTCTCTAACCCTGTAATTGTGTTGTATATGATTTTCTCGTATTCCAGAAGGATATCAATAAGGAAAAAATTCACATCGGTATGTACCTGTTCATTCCTTGACATGAACATCCTCATATTATTCGCAGCCCCATTTGTTTCCCTTATAGCTATGTTTTCTATATTCCCATGCACATCTTCAAGATCTGGATCAAGTGAAATTTTTCTATTATACAGGGATAAAAGCTCCTTTAGAGTTGCTTTTGAGTTATTTCTATCAGATATATTTCTCTCATATATGTTGAGGTTATATGCCATTAATGATAAAATTTCATAGGGTATAAGGTACTTATCAACATCAATATCTTTCTCAAGCATAATTCTGTACGCTTCGTTGCCCGATTCAGGCGCTGCACTGCCAGACCATATTTTCATAATTGTCAATCCCAATATAGAATAAATAAATTTTACTGGATTAATTTTATTTTCTCTTTCCTGGCATTGCTAGCATATACTGTATTGTTTTTGTAAATATCTATGAATCCTTTAGCTGAGTCCTGATTGAAATTGCTGTTGTCATAGCTTATCTTATCATAGTTGTATATTGAATTTTCACTTTCTATAGATTGCATTACTATATTCCCCTTGTAAAGCTTCAATTTTATATTTCCATTGACGTATTTATTTATGCTGGATTCAAACTGGTTTATGTGTTCCATCACCGGGTCATACCATAATCCATTGTAAACAAAATTTGACCATTGATTATCCATATAATTTTTAATATCCAGTTCAGATTTATTCAGGGTAAGTGATTCCATCATTTTATGTGCCTGTATGATAGCCATAGCTCCCGGGACCTCATAGACTTCATGGCTTTTAATTCCGGTTACCCTGTCTTCCATGTGATTTATAAGCCCTATTCCATTGTTCCCCGCTATAACGTTCAGTTTCTCCACAAGTTCTTTAAGGGCGTACTGTTCTCCATTCAGTGAAACGGGAACCCCATTTTTAAATTCAATATCTATTATATCGCCATTTCCTGTTTCCTCAAGGGGCTTAACCCATTCATAAACATCGTATTCAAGCGGATTTGATACAGTTTCTATACTCGATCCTTCAACCGACCTCCCCCATATGTTTTCATCAACAGAATATTTTCCACCCATGGGGATATCTATACCGTTTGCTTTTGCATATTTAATCTCATCCGGCCTGTTCATATTCCAATCCCTTACGGGTGCGATTACATTTATATCTTCATTGAGGGCTTTCATTGTAACCTCAAACCTTACCTGATCATTGCCCTTGCCTGTTGAACCATGTGCAATTGTGTTGCAGCCATATTCTTCAGCATACAGTACCGCTTTTTCTGCCATCAGCGGCCTCGCAATAGCAGTAGATAGGGGGTAACCCTCATACATGCCGTCTGCATAAATCTCTTTTGCAATATATTTTTCTGAAAACTCGTTCTTTACATCCAGTACTATTGCATCAGAAACTCCCAGCCCGAGAGCCTTCTCCTTTATTTTTTGAAGATTGCTGTTGCCTATGTTCAATGTGAGTGTAACAACCTCTTTCTTCATTTCCTTCTGAATCCACTTTGCCATAACAGATGTGTCAAGGCCGCCTGAATATAATAATAATACTTTATCCATGGGTATCAAATATTTTCTGTATATATGATATTTTTTGTAAATATTTAGCATATTAGTGGTATTAATAACATATAATATGTATTAATGTAAAATATTATATTATAATTATACATATCATATTATGTCAAGAACAGGCAGGGGAAATGTGGAAACTATGGTGAGGGATTATATTAAAAAGAATCCTGAGCTCATAATTTCCATGAGAATGGGAATACTTAATGTAAGCAAGCTCTCCAGGAAAATATCACAGGAGGAAACCGGATATAATATAATTTCTATCAGGTCTGCATTGAACAAGATATTTATGGAAAATTCTTCGGCGGACACAGTTCATATTGACAGGCTTCTATCGGAAAGCAAAATTACATTGCAGGATAAAATAATGGTTATCACTGTTGATAGGAAAATAGACAACCTAAACTTCCTTTCTGCTACTTATTTAACCGATTCAATTGTGTATATAGTGGATGAAACAAAAAATAAAAAATTGGATCTTCCAAAAAACGCTGTTATTGAACGCAATGTTAGTTCCCTGCATATATTCTCATCCATGGAGATAGTGAAAACGCCAGGTTTTGTTATGAAAATAAATGAAAGACTTTTCTCCTATGAAATAAATGTACTACAATTAATATCCTGTTCAAACGAGACTATAATAATAGTAAATAGAAAGGATGCAATAAGAGCCTATGAAGCTCTTATGAATCAATAAATTAAGGTATTTACTCGTTGTTTACCTTAATTACACTCCACGGGCAGGCTGTTACACATGCCATGCAGAATATACATTCTGATTCCCTTACGGGGTTTGACTTGTCTGTTCTGTATTTTTCCCATTCCGGTGTTCCTTTTTCTACCTTTTTGTCGTTTCCAGTTCCGGAATTTCCAGGATTTAATTTCCATTCAAACAGGTCAACAGGGCAGACATCCATACATGAACCATCTGCAATGCATCCGTCCCAATCAACGGCAACGGTTGTTCCATGAATTCCTAATTTTGTAGGGTATGGTTTTCCATTGTCATCCATTCTCTGCATTCCGCCTGCTCTTACTTTAAGCCCATCCTCTTCTCCTGTTACAGGATAGTTCTTCTCATCGCTCATAAAATTTTCATCTATATGTTTAGGGTCAAAATCTACGTCTTCTCTCTGAACCATTTATGTCACCTTATAGAGTAATGCATTATCTATTTAAAATATTTGCCTTTTCCATTAAGTCCTATGACCAACAGGTTAGTGAAATCAATGCTATACTATCTTTATTGTTTAAATTTTAAATAAAGTAGTTACATTGCCATATCCTTTAATGAATATAATTACCACCACACATTATTTTGCTATTTAAACTCCTATTTTCTATTCTTATGCTGGAAATAATTTATAAAAATATATAAACTTTTATTTAAGAATGTAATTATTATACATGGAAAGGAAGATAATAGACAGGAAATCACAGGGAGAATTTGTTTCCAATTTTCTGAGGCAGATAAAATTTAAGAGGTCCGATTTCAAGACAATCAATTCACTTGGTGGATTTACATCACTGATAGACCTGGGCAATTTCGCCGTTTCTTTTAATAATGATGGTGTTGGCACTAAAACTATAATAGCAGCTGAGACAAACAAATACAATACTATAGGCATAGATTGCGTTGCAATGAATGTAAATGATGCCATAACAGTTGGTGCAGAGCCCATAGCTATGCTTGATTATCTTTCACTTAAGGAGATGGATAATGAAATAGCACGGCAACTTGGCATCGGGTTTAACGTTGGTGCCCAGATAGCCAATCTAAATATTGTGGGAGGAGAAACAGCAATAGTTCCGGATCTGGTAAAAAACATAGACATATCTGCAACAGCCCTGGGATTAATACAGAAAGACCAGATAATTACAGGAGAAAAGATTTCAGACGGGGACCTCATATTCGCTTTGAAAAGCAGTGGTCTCCATTCCAACGGTTTCACCACTGTGAGGAAAATAATAAAGGATAATGAAATCGATTACGAAGACCAGTTCCCAGGAGATAGCAAAAGAGTTGCAGATGTACTTCTTGAACCAACAAGGATATATGTAAGGGAAGTTCTTGACGCCATGAGCATTGTGCCTATTAAGGGCATGGCAAATATTACCGGCGGGGGAATAAAAAATATTGCAAGGATGAAAGATATGAAATATGTTATTGACAATCCTTTCGATGTTGATAATGTGTTTTTGCGCCTGATGGATATGGGAAACCTTTCCTTCAGTGAAATGTTTGAAATATTCAATATGGGAATGGGGTATATTGTTGTAATAGACCCTGAGAGCAAAACAGACTTTTTAAATATAGTAAGAAATCGTGTTCCCGTAAAGGAAGTAGGGCATGTTGAAAACGGCAGCGGTATTACTATACCTGAATATTCTGTGGAAATGCACGGGTATTACTAATTTTTTTAGTTTTAAAATATACAATCACCTTAAATTTTTTGTTATATTTACCTTAGTTATGAAAGTAGCATGCGTAGTAGACGAAGAAAATATGTTGAGCCCTCTGGAATATGGCAATTCAATATTCCTTATAGACGATGAAACAAAGAAGATAGAAGAGTATGAAAATCCAGGATTTGGCAGAACACATGGTGGGAGAGAGGTTGCAATGGCCGGAATTCTATCCTTAAAGCCAGATATGTTCGTAGTGACAGAAAACTCACTGTGCCCCGGATCATACAATATGTCTCTTGGAAAAGTAAAATATGTGGTTACTGAGGAAAAACCAATTTCCGACGTAATAAAAAACCTGAAAGAACTTGAAGGTAAAGCTGTTGAAGAGCTAGAGCCTGTTCTTTACAGAGAACATTAAAAAAATATTTTTTTATTAAACTATTTTTTATAAAATTTTTCTATTGCGTCCAGCATACTGTTAAGCTCCATCATTGCCTGTGAGCCATACATGAGGACAACCACATATCCCGTTTCCATCAATTCTTTTTTAGTTGCGCCAGCTTCTATGGCTGATTTTACATGATATGAAATGCACCATTCACATCTGGCTGCTATGCTGAGTGCCAGGGCAATTAGTTCCTTCTGTTTTACAGAAAGTGTTCCGGCCCTCATTGTATTTTGCATTAGCCCCATAAATGCACCCATATATTCCTTATTATCTTCTGATATTGATTGCATTACCCTTCCTACTTCTTCCATTTTTTTCCCTGCGTCCATTTATCTCACCGCCTCATAGGTTAAATACCATGTTTTGCTGCCATTCTTTTCCCTATTAATTGCTTCATCAAGAGTTCCTGGAGCTGAAACAATGCCATCGTTACCGGGTTGCCAGTTGACGGGCGCGGCCAGCTTTCTGTCCCAGTTCATCTGCAATGCTTTTAATGTTCGCATAATTTCATCTATGTTTCTTCCTGTTTCAGCAGGATAATATATCATTAACCTTACAATCATATTCGGGTCTATAATAAATACGCCCCTTACAGTCGAACCTGTTTTTTCGTCCATCATGTTGTATTCCCTTGCCACATCTTTATTGATATCGGCGATTACAGGAAACGGTATTTCTATGCCAAATTTCTCTTTTATATTTTTCATCCACTCTATATGGCTATAGATACTGTCAACACTCAAACCAATTAACTCTGTATTAATTTTTTTAAATTCATCGTATCTTCTAGCAAAGGCCATGAATTCTGTTGTGCACACCGGCGTAAAATCTGCGGGGTGCGAAAACAATATCACCCAATTTCCCTTATAATCTTCCAGGCTCAATGGCCCCTTTGTTGTATTAACAAGGAAACCCGGAGCTTTCTGTCCTAAATATACTGCCATATTATTACCTTATACACCTATGAAAAAATTCTATAATATGGTTGTTTAAGATGCAAAATTTGCACCTTTATTCATTGATTTTAATGCAGTAAAACCTCTGTCTGGTATCTGAAAGGCAAATGCTTATCTCAATTAAACCCAAAGAATTCAGTTTTTTAACGGAATAAAGAACAGACCTCCTGGAAAGCCCTGTGCTTTCAATGATCTGGCATAATCTTGCAACCTTCATCTGCCGGAGCATCATAAACACCAGCCTTGTGGAAGGTGTAAGCATTTTAAGTTCCTGTTCCATACACTTATAGCATATATCATCTTATTATTTTTTTGTTAGGTGCAATGTTACCTGCTTTTTAAGTTGACGTATATTATTATAATCTATGATAGAAATGGATTACAGAAATGTTTCGTGCGGCGGTGACCCCTTTAATTTCTTAATGTCCAGCATAAAATCCATACAGATAGAAATTGAACCTTCAGATACTGTAAAAGTTATGCTTATTAAAGACAAATTCCCCTACGACAATAAAACATTTGAGAAGATTGTAAATTACTGCAAATTAAGCATTGTTGATATATGCAGGGAAAATAATGAAATTTATTTACTTTTAAGAAAATAACAGGCCACTTTATTAATCACGTTAAGGGTCTGCAGATTAAATTTAATGCAGTAATTTTGTTTTAACATCCGTATATTTGTGCTATCTGTCTAATATATAATAAAATACGACGAGTATTTAAATATTATGTTTTGAATTAATATATAATTATAATAAATTTACAATATTACAATTTACAATGTAAATTGATAGGTTCTGGGCAATTTTGATATTTTTATAATTTAAGTGGCAAAAAATAAGATATTTTATTCATATACAGGTATATTTTTCTATTGTCTTACCTTTATCAAAACGTTTATATCACAGTTTGTAATATCAATTATACCAATAAATGAATGCACCTATTGATTTAATAATTAATAGGGAAGGGCGAGGTTATTTATAACCGATGATACCGGATAATTATGAGATATAGATTGTGTATCATACAAACTGCTTGGGGAATGGTTTTGGTTTGAGAACCGATGAAGGACGTGCCAAGCTGCGATATGCCTTGGGGAGGTGCATGGAGCCATTGATCCAAGGATTTCCGAATGGGACTTCCTGTTTAACACTCCGAAAGGAGAGGGAACCCCGGGAATTGAAACATCTTAGTACCGGGAGGAAGAGAAATCAATAGAGATACCGTTAGTAAAGGCGATCGAAAGCGGTAGAGGGCAAACCGAATCTTTTCTGTAAAGAAATAGATATGTGGAGTACGGATCTTTCTCAATGCCTACTTTAGGAATTCTAAAAAGTTGGAAAGCTTTACCAGAGAGGGTGATAGTCCCCTGGAAGTAACTAAAGAGGCTACGAGGAAAGATATCCTGAGTACCATGCGTCATTATTCGCGTGGGAATATGGGTGGCATGAACATCCAACCCTAAATATTACTCAAGTCCGATAGCAAAGAAGTACCGTGAGGGAAAACTGAAAAGCAACCCGGAAGGGCTGTAAAAAGAGCCTGAAACCAAGCAGTGAAAACTTTATAGGGCACTAAAGGAATGATCTCGAAAGAGGGACCGGTGTTCTATAGTCCGTGTTGAAGAACGGGCCAGGGAGTTGTGATGGATGGCGAGGCTAATTCTAAAAGAAGCAGCCGTAGCGAAAGCGATTACTCGCACAGCAATGGAGGAGTAACGTAATAAATGCGTTTAGTCATCTGTGGCAGACCCGAAGCCACTCGATCTATACCTGAGCAGGTTGAAGTTTAGCGAAAGCTAGATGGAGGACCGAACCAGTTCTGATGTGCAAATCGTTTGGATGACTTGGGTATAGGGGTTAAAGGCTAATCTAGAGTGGCAATAGCGGGTTCCCCCCAATACTACCCGCAGGTAGACCTTGGTGGAGATGTCTGGTGAGGTAGAGCGACCGATTGGGTGGCCAGCAGTAGAAATACTGCACCACCTTGTCAAACTCCGAACTTGCTAGAATCGAAGATACCAGGTGCTAGGGCGTAGGGATAAGCTTTACGCCCGTGACGGAAACAACCGAGACTAATGTTAAGGTCTCTAAAATTGGCTAAGTGCGATTTAAAGAGGTTAATGACCGAAGACAGTGTGGAGGTTAGCTTAGAAGCAGCTATCCTTTAAAGAGTGCGTAACAGCTCACTCACCGAGGTTATTTGCCTCCAAGATGGAAGAGGCTAAAGCCAGTTACCGATACATTAGACCACCGAAAGGTGATGTGGTAGGGGGGCGTGCTATATGGATAGAAGTTTCTTCGAGAGGAGGGATGGACCGTATAGTATCGCGGATCCTGGTAAAAGTAGCAGAATAGAATGGTGAAAATCCATTCCGCCGAAAGGGCAAAGGTTCCTTGGCAATGTTCGTCAGCCGAGGGTTAGCCGATCCTAAGGTCACCCCTAACAGGAAGTGATCGAAAGGGAAGCTGGTTAATATTCCAGCGCCTCAGGTGTTTTGCCATATATATACGCTTTGGGATAGAGAGTGTATGCTTGTCTACGTATGGGTATTTATAAGTAAATGGAGAGTTGTAATGACGAGAAGTTTACGAAGTAATATCTGTTCCCGTATGGGAATTTTTTCAAGTCCCGGAGCCTATGAAAGATATATATGGGTCAAGCCTGAGTTCGTACCAAGAACCGACACAGGTGCCCCTAGATGAATAGTCTCAGGCGTTTGGGAATAATGGATGTGAGGGAACTCGGCCAAATAGTCCCGTATCTTAGGTAGAAGGGATGCCTATCCAGAAATAGGATAGGTCGCAGTGGCAAGGGGACCCCGACTGTTTACCAAAAACACAGACCGCTGCTAGTCCGTAAGGATGTGTATAGCGGCCGAAACCTGCCCAGTGTTGGTACCTGAAAGCTCTTTTCAAGGAGAAGAAGGGCCAATAAACGGCGGGGGTAACTATGACCCTCTCAAGGTAGCGTAATACCTAGCCGCTTAATTGGCGGCTCGCATGAAGGTTCAACGAGAGTCCCACTGTCCCCACATTCAGCCCCGTGAAATTAATGTACTGGTGCACAATCCAGTCTCTCCCACATGAAAGCGAAGTCCCCGTGGAGCTTTACTGCAGCCTGTAGCTGTGACGCGATTTTTAATGCGTAGGGTAGGAAGGAGCCGTCGATGTTCTGGTCGTGGCCAGAATGGAGGCAACGATGAAACACTTCCCTTTAAAAGTTGCGTCACTAACCTTGAAGAAAGGGACAACTATTGGTAGGCAGTTTGGGTGGGGCGCCACGCCTCTAAGAAGAAAACAGAGGTCTCCAATGGTTAGCTCAGAAGGGTCAGAAATCCTTCAAAGAGTATAAGGGTAAAAGCTAGCTTGACTGTGTTCCAGCCAATAGGGAACGCAGATGCGAAAGCAGGGCCTAACGAACCACCTAGTTCCCTCTTTATGAGGGCAGGTGATAAGAGAGAAGTTACCCCAGGGATAACTGAGTTGTCCTCGGTAAGAGTACACATCGACCCGAGGGTTTGCTACTTCGATGTCGTCTGTTCCTATCCTGGTGCTGCATAAGACACCAAGGGTGGGGCTGTTCGCCCATTAAAAGGGATCCTGAGATGGGTTCACTACGTCGCGAGACAGTAGGGTTGCTTCTCTGTGGGAGTGTTCAATGTCTGAAGGGAAGGAGCCTTTAGTACGAGAGGAACGGGGGTTCGTGACCTCTAGTTTATCGGTTGTCCGACAGGGCAGTTGCCGAGTAGCCACGTCATACGCGAATAAAAGCTGAAAGCATCTAAGCTTGAAGTCGCCCCTGAAAATAGACATTGTTTGAGATCACTCTTAAAAGAAGAGGTTGATAGAGTCGGGATATAAGTACCAAGCTTTTGCGAGGTATTAAGTCCACGACTACTAATTGATCGAAAATCTACAATCTATAAATCAATTATCCGGTATTGCCATTTCATTGGTATTATTTTAATTATTTATTTTAAATTACATTGTTATCTTTCTATATTCTAGAATTTAAATCTTCATTTTAATTAAAAAAATATTCTTTATTTCGGGTGTTTAGCCCGGTTTTTAATGTAATTATATAATTTAGATATTACAAATAGAATATGCTTTAAAGAAAATTATATGTATAAAATTAAAAAATTATTTTTTCAAATTTTTAATTAAATTATCTGCCACAACATCAAAAAATTTCTTTATATAATCATTATTTGCTACCGCAGGTATGCCTGAATCTGAATCCTGGACTATTTCTGGCATAATAGGTATATTTCCAAGATAGGGTATGTTGTATTCCTTTGCTATCTGTTCTGTACCACCTTTCTTGAATATGTCAGTTTCCTGACCACAGTGCGGGCACACAAATCCACTCATATTTTCAATAATCCCAAGAATTGGCATATTAACTTTTCTTGCAAAATTTATAGCTTTCTTTGCATCAAGGAGGGCCACTTCCTGTGGAGTTATAACAATGACAATTCCATCTGCATCAGGTATAAGCTGGCAAATACTTAAGGGTTCATCACCTGTTCCCGGCGGAAGATCTATGACAAGCAAATCCTTATCAGTCCATGAGGTATCTTCAAGGAACTGCTGAACCGCTTTATGCCTTATTGCCCCTCTCCATACTACCGGAGTATCATGTGTGGGCAATGCCATTTCCATTGAGATTACATCTACATTATATTTCGTTTTAGCTGGTTCTATTTTCCCTTCCTCATTTCCAAAGGCTTTCGCTTCCTCAACGCCAAGCATTTTCGGGTCATCAGGCCCATTTATATCGGCATCTAGAAGCCCTACTTTAAATGCTTTCTGTGCAAGGGTAACAGCCAGATTGGTAGCTACAGTTGATTTTCCAACTCCGCCTTTTCCACTCATAACCATTATTGTATGTTTTACATTATATTTAACAGATTTTCCGGGGGTTAATGACGGCCTTGGCGGCGGGTCATTTATCTTTATTGTTCCTGCCATATTCTTGTATTTTATATTAATATATAACGTTACCCGGTTTCCATTTATTCATATTCCATTATGGAAATAATCTGGTTTCTGTAAGGGAAAGACGGAAAAGCGCCATAACCTGTAGTTGACAGTGCAGCTGCTATATTGGCGAATTCCATGCTTTTATCTACATCTCCGGTCCTGAGGAATTCCGACGCAAATGCACCATTAAAACAATCACCTGCGCCTGTTGTATCAACAGTTTTTACATTATATGGCTTATGATATTTTATCTCCCCGTCAAAGTTTGAGATTGAACCTCTGGAACCAAGTTTTATGATTACATTGTTTTTATATTTCCCGGATATTAATGTAGATGCTTTTTTCGCATCTTCTACGCTGTTTATAGTACATCCAGCTATTAGCTGGGCTTCGGTTTCATTTGGAGTCAAAATGCCACTATTCTCCAGTATATAGCTATCTTCAGAAAATGGGCTTGGGTCTGTAATGAACAGATTTCCATTTTCCATATTACTGGATATAAAATCCCTTATTGTCTTTAAGGGTATCTCCTGCTGGAACATTACAATGGAATTTTTCAGTTCAATATTATGGAAATCCTCATATGACATATTCCCATTTGACCCGGGATACACAGTGATCATATTCTTACCCGAAGATTCAACATTAATCATTGCAATGCCGGTTTTATCACCATAGGTTAAACACAAATCCAGATTTTCCTTTCTAAGGTAATTTGTAATCATTTCAGCAAAATAATCATTTCCAATTTTGCCGATTAACTGTGGCTTTACCCCGGTACGGGCAACAGACACAGCCTGATTTGCGCCCTTTCCGCCAGGATACATATAATATTTATCTGCCTTTATTGTTTCACCGGTTTCCGGCAATCTAGCCGAAGACATAATAATATCCATATTGATACTGCCGACAACCTTTATCCCTTGCATGCTGGATTATACCGGTATAATTTATATATTTAGTGAAATGTACCGTAAATTAATAATAATCAGTGGCTGAAATGTCTGGAAATGTCATGAATGCGAAATTATGTTCGTAAAAACAATAAGTCATATACATAACATCCGGACTTTTCGACTGGAAATATACGCATTAGCCCGGATAAATTATATGGGATGATGGAAATTATTTAAATCCAAACGAAAATATTTTTTATACTGTGTACAATATACATTAAATGTACGATGAAACATGTATTTTCTGCAGGGAAATAGCTAACAAAGGCAATGCGGCATTTGTCTACAGAGGTGTAAACATACTTGCATTTATGGATAATGCCCCTATAGAAGAGGGTCATGTTCTTGTAATACCCAGAAACCACTATGAAAACATATATGATATTGATAAGGATATATATCTAGAACTCCAGCTTGCCGTGAAACGCATATCTATAGCTGTTAAAAACGTACTTAAAACAGATGGCTTGAATATAGGGCAGAACAATGGCAGGGTGGCAAACCAGGTAGTTATGCACTATCATGTTCATATAATACCCAGGTATTACAGGAAGAAGATAAACTGGGAAAGGGAAAATGCAAATATAGATGATCTTGAAATCATTGCTGCCAAAATCCGGGCAGGCATAAAAGAGGTAGAATTATGAAAAGTCTTGAAGAATTGTATAATAGAGCGCTGGAACTGAAAAATAAGGGAATGTCCGATAAGGAAATATCAACGGAGCTACATCTTTCCGTAAATACCATAACATGGCTTTTGAGCAAGGACCTCAAGGGAAACAGTGTATCTGACACAAAGATTGGATGGCGCAGCGTGGGTGTATATGGCAACAGGATAGAGAAAATAGCAGAGGTCATGGCCGATATAGTTACTGAAGAAATATCTCTGGATAATGTAACATCAATAATAGGAATAACTATAAATGGAATACCATATGCAACAATGCTCTCAGATTTGCTTGATAGGGAGCTAATCGTCTACAGGCCGCACCCTTCAGGGAAGGAAGGAATGTTCAGCAGCAATTTTGCCGGTGTTAAAGGCAAGAAAATAGTCATAATAGATGATGTTATAAGTACAGGAGAAACAATGAAGAGGACTATTGAAGACGTACACAACCAGGGCGGAGAGGTGGTGTTGTGTGTCGTACTTGTATCTAAATTAAATTCTGATGAAATAAATAATGTCCCCGTAAGGTCACTTATCCGGGCTACTATGGTGGGATAATAATGTACTGGGCAGATGCACTGGTCGAAAACCTGAATGGCACACAGCTTATATCTACAGGTATATCACCCTCAGGTCCAATACATGTTGGAAATATGAGGGAAATACTCACAGGCGATATACTTTATAAGGCATCACTTGATAAAAAACTTGAATCAAGATTCATATATTTATGTGATGACCTTGACCCGTTGAGGAAGGTTTATCCATTTCTGGACGGGAGTTATTCACAGTATGTAGGCATGCCACTCAGCTATATACCTGCTCCAGAAGGAGATGGAAAATATTCAGATTATTTCCTGAAACCTTTCCTTGAAACCTTAAAAAAGATCAATGTAAATGTGGAAGTTATCAGCACTACAGGGCTATACAGGGAAGGAAAGCTTGCAGAAGCAATTGACATAGCCATGAACCACAGGGAAGAAATAGCGAAGATCATGCATGATGTTGCCGGATACGATATCGGTCCAGAATGGTATCCATATGAACCCAGATGTTCAAAATGCGGAAAAATTAATTCATCAACAGTTACCAGATATGAAAATCCGTACGCATATTATAAATGCAAGGCATGTGGCAATGAAGATAAGGCAGATATAAGGAAAGATGACGGGAAAATGCCATGGCGTGTTGAATGGCCTGCAAAATGGTATGCACTTGGTGTTACAATAGAGCCCTTTGGAAAAGACCACGCAGCCTCAGGTGGTTCATACGATACTGGAAAGGAAATCGCAGCCAAAATTTTTAAAATATCTCCTCCGGTGCCTTTGATGTATGAAAGAATACTGTTAAAAGGCGTGGGGGTAATGCACTCATCAACAGGTGTGGCAATAACTGCATCTGAGGTAACAACATTTGCACCTCCAGAGATATTACGATTCCTTATAGCAAGGAATGATCCTGGAAGGCATATTGATTTTGACCCGGGAATGGGATTATTGAACCTTATAGACGATTACGAAAAGATGGAGCGCGCTTACTTTGGCCTGGACGAATCAAACAATGAAAACTTCAAGCGTATTTATGAGATGTCACGCATTAAAATACTTGATGCACCTGAAAAAATAAATTTCAGGCATATAGTAACCCTGATCCAGATATACAGGGATGACAATAGCTTCTTTTCAGCACTTAAAAGAAGCGGGTACGATAAGGATCAGATAGACGATTATCTCAAAAATGAAATAGTTATTGCAAAATACTGGCTATCTAAATATGCTCCGGAAAACATTAAATTCTCATTGACAGACAAGCAATTCCTACTTACAGATGATCAGAGATCGATATTACAGGAATTTCTGGATAAACTCGCCAGTGTAGAATGGACATCAGATTCCATACATACAGTGATTTACGATATAATTGGAGACCGCAAGCTTACACCTAAGGACGTATTTACTTTATTTTATCGGGTTTTTATCGATAAAGATAAGGGGCCACGCCTTGGATATTTTCTATCAAGCATGGATAAAAATTATGTGGTAGACAGGATTAAAAGCCTTATTCAAAATGATTCTACACAGTGATATAGAATAAAAAATACTATTTAAATTCCATTATGCCTATTCTTTTTAACAACCCACACAGCTTCATCAAATGTTAATGAGCTGGTAGATGCTTCCATGTTTCGATTTTCCAATCTTTCTAAAATAAGTTTAGCACTTTTAAAAATCTATCAGAAAGAAAGCCACAGAGTTTACAATGCGGATAAATTTCTGGAATTGTTAAAATATGTAGAGGCCCGGTATTACCGGTAAAA